>CAXSFF010000008.1:0-15351 GCA_964236035.1 uncultured Acetobacteraceae bacterium | reverse complement strand
GGTAGGCCTCGTCGCTCTTGATGTTCAGCTGCATGCCCATGTTTGCTAGACTATGCCGGCTGCGTGGTAGAAACAACCGTCACGCCAGCGCCGTCGTCGTCTCACCTGCCAGCCACGCCTCGCAGCAGCCTTTCGCCAGCGCGCGCACCCGGGCGATATACGCGGCGCGTTCGGTCACGCTGATCACGCCGCGGGCGTCCAGCAGGTTGAACAAGTGGCTGGCATGGATGCACTGGTCATACGCCGGCAGTGCCAGCCGTTCGCCCAGCAAGGCGGCGCACTCGCGCTCGGTGTCGGCGAAGTGGCGGGCCAGCATGGCGGTGTCGGCGTGCTCGAAGTTGTGCGCGCTGTACTCCCGCTCCGCGCGCAGGAACACGTCGCCGTAGCTCACCCCGGCGCCGTTGAAGTCGAGGTCGTAGACGCGCTCCACGTCCTGCACGTACATCGCCAGCCGCTCCAGGCCGTAGGTCATCTCGAAGCTGGGGGCCTCGACGGGGATGCCGCCGACCTGCTGGAAATAGGTGAACTGCCCCACCTCCATGCCGTCGCACCAGACCTCCCAGCCCAGGCCCCAGGCGCCGAGGGTGGGGCTTTCCCAATCGTCCTCGACGAAGCGGATGTCGTGCAGCGCCGGGTCGATGCCGATGGCCCGGTAGCTGTCGATCAGCAGCGCCTGCGCTTCCGCCGGGCTGGGCTTCATGATGACTTGGTACTGGTAGTAGTGCTGCAGCCGGTTGGGGTTCTCGCCGTAGCGCCCGTCCGACGGCCGGCGGCATGGCTGCACGTAGGCCGCGCGCCAGGGCTTCGGGCCGAGCGCCCGCAGCGTGGTCGCCGGGTGGAAGGTGCCGGCGCCCATCTCCATGTCGTAGGGCTGCAGGATCACGCAGCCCTGCGCGGCCCAGAAGCCATGCAGGCGGAGGATCAGGTCTTGGAAGCTGTGCGGGCGTTGCATGTCCGCATGCTACAGTCACATTCGCCCTCGATGTAAGGTGGGAGGCACTATGGCCATCGATCGCCTGGACGACGCCGAGGTCGCCGCCATCCTGCGCCGGACCCGCCGGATCGCGCTGGTGGGAGCGTCGGCGCGGTCGGACCGCCCCAGCCATGGCGTGATGGCGTTCCTGCTGTCGCATGGCTGGGAGGTGACGCCGGTCAACCCGGCGCTGGCTGGGCAGTCGTTGCTCGGCCGCGCCGCCGTCGGCACGCTGGCGGAGGCGGGTCCGCTCGACCTGGTGGACGTGTTCCGCGCCTCCGACCAGGCCGGTGGCGTGGTGGACGACGCCATCCGCCTGGGCGCGCGCGGCGTCTGGCTGCAGTTAGGCGTGATCGACGAGGCGGCGGCGGCGCGGGCGCGGGCGGCCGGGCTGTCCATGGTGATGGACCGCTGCCCGGCGATCGAGGCGCCGCGGCTGGGCGTGCCCGGGCCTGCTTGATCCAACCCGCTTGATTCAGGTCGAGGCTTGGGCCATGTCGAACAGGGAAGGGGTCACAGGCCCTGGAACGCGGCCATCGACGAGGTGATCCATGACCAACGAAGAACGCGACCTGATCTCCCAGTTCGTCGCACGGGTGTCGGGCAACTCGTCCGGCGCTTTTTCGCGCAGCGTGCCCAGCACGGTGCCGGCGCTGCCTCCGATCGACCCTGAGGCCGACGCCTACATCAACCAGCAGTTCCAGGCGCATCCGGAGGCCCGTTACCGCATCACCCAGATGGCGGTGGTGCAGGAGGCGGCGCTCGCCGAGGCCGCGAACCGCATCCAGCGGCTGCAGGCCGAGTTGCAGGCGACGCAGCAGGCAGCGCAGCAGGCGCAGGCCGCCCCGCAGCAGTCCCGCGGCTTCCTCGGCGGCCTGTTCGGCGGCGGGCAGCCGCAGCAGGCGCCGCGGCCGCCGATGTGGAACCAGGGCCAGCCTCAGGGCTATCCGCCGCAGCAGGGCTATGGCCAGCCGCAGGCGATGCCGCCGGCGCAGTACCCGCCCAACATGCAGCCCGGCATGTTCAAAAGCGGCGGGTCGGGCTTCCTCGGCTCGGCCCTGACCACGGCGGCGGGCGTGGCGGGCGGCATGGTGGCGGGCAACGCCCTGATGGGGCTGTTCTCCGGCGAGCACGGTGGCGGCATGCTCGGCGGGATGGGAGGCGGCATGGGCGGCGGCATGCCGGGCGAGACCATCATCAACAACAACTATGGCGGCGACCCGGCGCAGGGCTCGCCCGATCCCTGGTCCGACGCCACTCAAAGCCCCGGCAACGCTGATCCGGGATGGGGCAACGATGCCCAGGCGCCTGATAACGGCGGCGGGTTCGACGACAACTCCGGTGGCGGCGGATTCGACGACAACTCGTCGTTCTGAAGCCCGAAGTTTTGTGGTGTTGAGGCTGCCTTAACCCTTTGATGCCAGCATGGGCGCAGTCCTTTCGGAGCGTCCCATGTCTGCATCCCAGTCAGCCTTCCCGCCGCAGGCCGCCGGTTCGTCGTGGTTCGGCCGTGTGCCGCTCGGGGCATGGCTGGTGTTGGCCCCCATGATTCCCGTCGCGCTGCTTCTCGTGGCCATCTGCTTCACGCTGCAGGCCCCGTTATGGGCATGGCTGGCCTCGACGGTCGGACTGTGCGGATGTGGCCTGGTATCCACCATGCTGGTGCACCGTGGCTTCAACGTGCTGACCGCCTATCCGATCGACGAACGCGGCACCGGCGTCATGGGCGCGTTGCTTCGCCGCTTCGCCGCGGCCGAGCGTGCGGCACAGCAGGCCGATGGACGCGCCGTGACCGCCGAGGCCGGGTTGGCCGATGCCCACCAGTTGCAGGCCTCGCTCACCGGGCGGATGCGCAGCCTGTATGACCAGTTGACGCGGGAACTGGACGCCGTCGGCACCGTCGCCGGCGCGATGGAAGCGGCTTCCGGCGGCGTCGTGCAAGGGGTCGAGGCCACCACGCGGGAGATGGCGGCGGTGCGCAGCGCGTCCGAGATCGCCGCCCGCGGCATCCAGGACGCTGCCAGCGCATCGGAGCAGCTTTCGTCCTCGATCGGCGAGATCGCGCGCCAGGTCGCCCGCAGCGCCGAGAGCGCCCGCCAGGCCGCGGCGGAAAGCAAGCGCACCGACGCCTCCGTGGAGGAGCTTGCCGGGGCGGCCGGCCGCATCGGCGACGTGGTGCGCCTGATCGGCGACATCGCGGCGCAAACCAACCTGCTGGCGTTGAACGCCACGATCGAGGCCGCCCGTGCCGGCGACGCTGGCCGCGGCTTCGCCGTGGTGGCCGGCGAGGTGAAGAACCTGGCGGCGCAGACCGCCCGCGCCACCGAGGAGATCGGCCAGCAGATCGCCGAGATGCAGTCGGCCACCCGCGGCAGCATCGAGGCGATCCGCGCCATCTCCGGCCGCATCGAGGACATCAGCTCCTTGGCGGCCCAGGTCGCCAGCGCCGTGGAGGAGCAAGGCACCGCGACGGCCGAGATCGCCGGCAGCGTGCAGCGCGTCGCAAGCGGCACGGGCGCCGTGGCGGACGCGATCAACCGGGCGGAACGCGCGTCCGACGCGGCGCGCGCTGGCGGCATGGAGATCGCGGTGGCGGCCGGCGGCATCGAGGAGCGCCGCAAGGCGCTGTACGCGGCCATCGACGTGCTGACGATCGACCGCCGGTCAGCCTGACCGGCGGCCCCGCGGCAACGACGCGAGTTCGGCCACCAACTGCCGGCAGTCGGCGGTGTCGCACACGACATCCTGGCGCGGGATAGCGGTGGAGGCCAGCTCGTAACGTGCTGGGGTGAGTTCGGCGAACCAGGCGGGCAGCGTTCGCTCAAGCGGTTCGTCCAGGAGCACGCCCGCCTGGCGCGCCGCCAGCCAGGCCCCCGTCTGGGTCGAGCGCAGCGCCAGCGCCACGCTGCCGAACAGGCCGCCCTCGTAAAGCCGGTTGGGCAGCAGCCAGTCGGAGCTGCCGTCCGCCTCGAAGAAGTCCATCGCCCAGGTGAAATCGACGGCGCCATAAATCCGCGCGAGGTCCACGCCGCGGTCATAGCCGCCGAGGAACGTCAGCCCGGGGGTTGCGGCGACCACGCGGTCGAACTCCGGCACCGCGCTTGGCGCCGGCCGGCCGCGGATGACGACTTCCACCAGTCCGGGCTGTGCCAACGCCGCCAGCAGCGCCAGGCTGCGGCGGCAGCGGATGACGCCGAACCAGCCGATCCGCCATGGCGCCGTCATCCGAAGCCCGGCGGAAGCTCCGACGCCAGCACGCGGTTCTCGACCAGGCGCACCGGGGGCAGCAACGGGTAGCGGCTGAAATGCCGGGTCACGAACGCCGGCGAGCTGACGATGAGCAGGGCGCACCCGCGCAGCAGCCCGCGTTCCAGCCGCCGCAACAGTGTGGCAGTCGCCGACGCGCCCAGCATCATGCGGTGCACGTCCAGGCACTCGAACACCAGCGGCGTGGAGCGTGCGAACCATCCCCGGGCCAGCCATGCCAGCAGCAGCATCTCCAGTTGGCGGGCCATGATCACGTCGGCGCGCTGCAAGGCGGGGCGCAGCCGGCGTAATCGCAGGCCTGCCAGCAGCACGCTGCCGATGCGGTGCGCCAGGCGGGCGTCCACCGTCCGGCCAAGGTCGACCGGGTGCATGCCTGCGACTTGGTCCGGGGCGGCGGCACTGCGGCGGAACCCTGCCAGCGTCACCGTGGCGCCGCCGTCCTGCAACATGCGCACCCGGCGTCCGACGGCGGCATCGCCAAGGTCGTGCGCGAAATACACGATGTTCAAGCTCCAAGCTCACCCGCCAGCGCGCGGTAGCGGCCCGGCGCCGAGAGGCGGTGCAGCGCCCGCAGGTCGACCTTGGTCAACACCACCCCGAGCAGGCGGGCAGCGTCGATGTCGGCCGCCTCCAAGCCATCGACCAGGGTCTGCTGCTGCGTCCTGGACCACTCCACCAGCACGATGAAGCCGTCGGCGAAGCGGGCCAGCGGCGCATCGGCCAGGTTCGCCAGCGTGGGCAGGTCGATCACCACGCGATCGAAGTCCGCCCTCACCGCCTCCATCACGGCCGTCAAACTCTGCGGCTTGATGGCGAGCGCCGGCAGGAAAGCCAGGCCAGTCGCCGCATCGCGCCAAATCGCCCCAGCCAAATCCGCCGCTCCCGTCGCCAAGGCGTCAAACCCGCCGGGTACCATCCACCGGGTCAGCTGCGGCTTGCGCCAATCGCCATCGATCAGGATCGTGCGCTGCCCGCTGGCGGCCAATCCCTGCGCCAGGTTGGCGGCGAGCGTGCTGCGGCCCTCGCCGACCGCTGCCGACGTGATGCCGATGACGCCCGGCGACCGGCCCCGCGCATCCATGGCGCGCATCCGCAGGCGCCGCACCGCCTCGGCGAAGGGCGAGCGAAGCCGGTCGACCGCAACCCGCAACCGTGCCGGCGCCAACGGGATCATGCCCGGCGTCGCCGGCCTAGTCGCGTCGCGGCGCCTGCGGTCCAGCCGCGGCAGCACGCCGATGCACTCCAGCCCCGTCACCTCGGCGACCTGGGCCGCCGTGCGGAAGCGCTGGTCCGTCACCTCGCGCACCAGGCTGACGGCGATGCCGGCGCCCAGCCCGGCCACCATCGCCCCCAGCATCACCAGGCCGGTCGCTGGCGCGCTTTTGCGCAGCGGCGGCGTCGCCGGCGAGATGGTGCGCGCCTGCGAGATCGGGAACGACTGGTCCTGCGCCGCCTGGGTGTAGCGCTGCAGGAACGAGCCGTACAGCGCCCGGTAGGTGTCGGCCAGGCTCTCGAGCGAGCGTATCTGCGCCCGCGCGCCGTTCGTCGCCGTGCTGACGGCGACCAGGCCGTCGACCTGGTGCTGCAACGCCGCCTCGTTGCCGCGCGCCACGTCGTAGTCGCTTTTGTAGGTCTCCTGGATGCGCCGCAATTCATCGCCCAAGGAGGCCTGAAGCCCGGCCATCTCGCGCCCGAGGCTGAGCACGGCGGCGTGCTGCGCGCCATATTTGGCGGTCCATTCCATCAGCCGCCGCGCGTCGTCCAGGTACTGCTGCTGCAGCTTCAGGATGATGGTGTTGGCCAGCGCGTCGACCACGGAGCCGGACGAGGTCAGCCCGGCTGCCGTGATCGCCTGGATGCGGCTGTAGCGTGCGGCGGTCTCGGCGCTGCGGGCGCGGGCATTGCCCAGTTGCAGGGTCAGGTCGCCCAGCGCCTGCTCGTTCAGGCCGCCCTTGTCGGTGTCGACCAGGCCGATGCGGGCCTTCTGCTCCTGCAACGCGCGGTCCGCCGCCGTGGACTGGTCGCGCAGTTCCTTCAGCCGGTCCTGCAGCCACGCCGCGGCCTGCCGGGTGATGTCGTATTTCGCCCGCAGCGTGTCGTCGATGTAGGCTGCGGTCAGCGCGTTGGCGATCTGCGCCGAGCGCGCCGCGCTGGGCGACTGCACCGCCACCTCGATGACGTTGCTGAGCCCGATGCGGCGGATGCTGGACATCCCTTGCAGCCGTTCGGTGGCCTGGCTGGCGTCGTCCTCGGGCATCGCGATGCGGGCGGCTGGCGGCTCGACCAGCCCGACCAGGCGATTGAGCCAGGCGCGCGGCGAGTATCCGGAGCCGCCCCAGGACAGGAACTCCTGGTCCTGCGTCAGCTTGAGCTGCCCCACGGTGTGGCGGGCGGTGCCGTTGGAGCGCAGCACCTCAACCTGGCTGTCGACGATGGCGTTGTCCGCCAGCGAGTCAAGGCTGGCGCTGGGCTGCTGCTGGAAGGCGTTGCCCTGGCGCGTGTCGATCAGCAACTGGGTGGTGGCGGTGAACTTCGGCGTGGCAAGCACGGCGTAGGCGGCGCCGAGCAGCATAGCGGCGGCGGCGCAGGCCAGGATCATGCCCCAGCTCCGCCGCAGGAACGCCAGCAGCAACGGCACCCAGGCGAAGGGCGCCTCGTTGCCGTCGAAGTCGTAGCCGGGCCGTCCGACGACATTCATGGCGCGTGCGAAGCATTTCCCGGCAGGCCCGATGGGGATTGCGTGGCCGTCATACACGGTATTTCAGATGTATTGGCTGGTTCTCCGATGCCGTGCAGTATTAACAGCCATATGACGAGTTTATGTTTGACGCCAACGGCGTTGGACAGTGATCCGTTGGCCTGGTGCCCGTCATTGCGAACCGCCGTCTGGCGGTGTGGCAATCTAGGGCCGCGCGACAAAGATTCGCCGCGCGGCCCTGGATTGCTTCGGCGCAATGACGGCGAAAAAATCAGTCTCCAATGCCATTCGTATCAGAAATCAGCGCCACGATTTCGCCGTAGCACGCGGCGGCCGAGAAATGCCGGTGGGCGACGTCCAGCGCGGCGGCGGCATGGCGGGCGCGCAACGCCGGGTCCTGCAGCAACGCGACGATGCCGGCGGCGAACGGCGCCGGGTCGTCGGCCACGATGACGGCGCTGCGCGTGGCCGCCTCGATGCCCTGGAGGGTGACGCTGGTGGCGACGACCGCCTTGCCGTGGCCGAGCGCCTCGACCAGCTTGATCTTGAGGCCTGATCCGACCCGCAGCGGCGAGATCACTACGGCGGCGTCGCGGTAGGTCGGCGCCAGGTCATCGACGCGCCCGGCGATATGGACGCCCGGCGTCGCGGCGACCTCGCGCCCGACCCCACCGACCACCGTCAGCACGGTCCCGGGCACCGCAGCCCGCACCGCCGGCCAGATCTCGGCCAGGAACCAGGCCAGGCCGTCGACATTGGGCGCCGCGCCGCTGCCGACGAACAGCACGCCGCCGATGCCCGGCTGCGGCGCCGCGACCGGGCGCACCGCCATCGGCGCGGTCAGCACCCGGGTCGCGGGCAGGCGGCGGGCGACGATCGCGGCCTCGGCGGGCTGGATGGCCACCACGCAGTCCGCCAGCGCCAGCAGGGCCATCTCGGCATCCTCGCCGATCGCGGCCGTGGAGTCGTCGCCGCCGACCTGGGTGAACTGTGCCGCGCGGCTGGAGAACAGGTCGTGCATCACCACCACGCCGAGCGCCGCGGGACTTAGCGCGTAGGCGATCAGCTCGGTGAGGAACGCGTAATCGGCGATCACCGCCGCTGGCTGTCCGCGCGCGTGGCGGGCGACGAACAGCTGGTCGGCGCGCGAGACCGGCAGCGCGACCGCATAGGCGGCCGGCGTATCTCTCCCGCCGAACCGGCGTGTCGCCAGGGTAACGATCGCCCGTAGCAGGATGCGCGGGTCGCGCGCCACCAGCCAGCCGCCCACGCGCCAGGCGCCGCGCATCGCGATGCTGGAGAACACCGCCATCTCCGGCCCCATGCGGACGGCTGGCCAGCGCCCGAACGTGGCCGGCGTCGGGCTGACCAGGTGCAGCGTCATGCCGGCGTCGTGGAGCGCCTCGCACAGGCTGAGCAGGTACGCGGAGCTGCCGTTGGCGCGCCCAAGCAGGCGCTGGCGCGAGATCACCGTCACTGAGCGGGGCGGCGCAGGGGCCGCCCCAGCCTGCAAGCGGTGGAAGTATGTCAACTGCGGGTACAGCCGGAACACCGCGCCGGCGGCGAGCAGGCGCTGCACCGCGCCCGGCCCGGCGCGCGCATCGCCGTGCAGCAAGGCGGTGCGGATCAGCGGCCTGACATTGGCCAGGATCACCCGGTCGGACGCAACTACCCGCTTCGACCTGGCGAAGCCCGGCAGGCTGGCCCCGGCAACGCGCGGATGGTCGCGGAACACCAGCATGGTGTCCGCCGCGATGTCGCAGGCATCCGCCTCCGCCAGCGCCACCAGGTCCCGCAGCCGCCGCGGGTGCATCAGGTCGCCGGCATCCAGTGTCGCGATCCACCGGCCGCGCGCGCCGCCGAGGCCATCGGCCAGGCGCACCCGCCGGTCCGCCGCCGCAAGCCTCTCGACGGCGTTCCAGTCGGCGGCGCCAGGTGCGGCGATGACCTCCACCGCCGTCATGGCCTGCCGCAGCACGCTTCGGATGGACTCCGCCACCTCGCGGCCATTATGATCCGTTATGAACACGCTGACGATGGGGTCGCCGCCGGTCGCCGTCGCCGGTTCAGACATCGCAGTCATCGTCCCCGTGCTGAACGAGGCCGCCGGCATCGACGCGTGCCTGCAATCCCTGGTCGAGCAGACCTGCCGCTGCGACATCCTGGTCATGGACGGCGGCAGCACCGATGGCACGCTGGCGATCCTGGCGGGCTGGCAGCGGCGGCATCCCCGCATCAGCGTGCATGCCAACCCGAAGCGGCTGCAATCGGCCGCGATCAACCAGGCTGCGGAGCTGGCCGCGCCCGGCGTGACCATCATCGTGCGGGCGGATGCGCATGCGGCATACCCGCCCGGGTTCGTGCAGGACTGCGTCGACGCCTTGCGGACGCAGCAAGCGACTTCCGTGGTGGTGCCGATGTTCACGGTTGGCCGCCATGGGTTCCAGGTCGCGGTAGCCGCCGCGCAAGGCAGCCGGCTTGGCACCGGCGGCTCGCTGCACCGTTCGGCGGGGCGCTCGGGTTTCGTGGACCACGGCCACCACGCCGCGTTCGAGCGGGCGTTCTTCCGCCGGATCGGCGGCTACGACGAGGGCTTCACGCATAACGAAGACGCCGAGCATGACATCCGCGCGCTGGCGGCGGGCGGGCGAATCTGGATGTGCGCGGAGGCGACGGTGACCTACTTCCCGCGCGCCACCCTGCGCGGCCTGGCCCGGCAGTATCGCAACCACGGACGCGGCCGCGCCCGGACTCTGCTGCTGCACGGCATCCGGCCTCGGCTCCGGCAGATGCTGCCGGTCGCTGCCCTGGCCGCGATCGTGGCCAGCGTGGCGCTGATGCCGTTGGCCCCCTGGCTCGTCCTGGCACCGCTGGGCTACGCCGCACTATGCCTGGCCTGGGGCGCCGTGGCCGCCGTACGAGCGCGCGACCTCCGCGTCGCCGCGGCCGGCCTTGCCACGATGACCATGCACCAAAGCTGGGCCTGGGGCTTCCTGCAAGAGGTGTCCAGAGGACGACCGTCCTCTGGCGGAGTTTGAGGCAGAGCCTCATGCTTTACTGCAACCCGCTGCGAAACCCGGACGCTGAGTACGCCACCGGCAACAGCAGCGACAGGAACTTGGCCAGCTCCGCCGCCGGGGCGTTGGACACGAACACCACGTCCTCCCGGCGCATCATCATCCGGCTGGCCAGGAAGAACCCGTCCGGGCGCGACAGGTCGGCGGCGAACACCGTCGGCACCAGGGCCGGCAGGTCCGCCGCCAGCGCGTCGCCCATGATCGCCGACAGCGTGGCGTGCGGCTCGAAGCGGTACAGGAAGACGGCCTTCGGGTTGGCGCGGTCGTCCGCCAGGCCGCCGACCTTGGCCAGCGCGTCGGCCAGCGACAGCTTGGTGTCCTCGAACGGCACCCGCTTGTTCAGCAGCCCGATCGACTGCGCGTTGCCCGTGGCGCCGAGCGACAGGAAGTAGCGTGGCTCGTGGGAGACGTACAGCGTGTCGCCGGGTTGCAGCTGCACGTTGAACGCGGGGGTCTCGCCGATGTCGGACAGCAGCGCCCGGTCCGCCTGCCCGTGCCGCTGCACGGTGACGTAGCTCTCGTAGGCGGGGAACTTCGGCCCCCCGGCGCGGGCGATGGCGCCCAGCACGCGCTCGCCGCCGCCGTCCAGCGAGAAGCGGGTGGAGAGCATCACGTCGCCGAACACGCTGACGACGTTGGCGTGCTGCTCGGTGACGGAGACGACGACCTGCGGCTCCAGCGCGCGGTTGGCGAGGCGAGCCTGGATCAGCGTCTGGATTTCGATCGGCGTCTTGCCGGCGGCGGTCAGGGCGCCGCCGAACGGGACCGAGATGCGGCCGGCCTGGTCGACCTGCTGCGGCGGCAGCTGCACGAAATTGCCTTGGCGCGACCCGGCGTCCGCCGGGATGAACAGCCCGCCCGGCGTCGACTCGAACACGGTGAGGGTGAGCACGTCGCCGACGCCGACGCGGATGCTGGCGGGCGGCCCGCCCTCGGCCAGCGTCCTGAAGCCGGCCGGGACGTCCTGCTGGCCCAACTGGTTCAGCACGGCGGGATCGAGGGCGATCAGCGCGTAGGGCAGCTTGCCGCCGGGCCCGGTGTCCTGGACGCGGATGTGCGCGCCGGTGACGACGGCCCCCTGCGACGGCCCGTCGCCGGACAGGAACACGCCGTTGCAGCCACCCAAGCCCAGGGTGAGGCAGAGGCACCAGAACAGCCGCGCCGTCACACCTCACCGCCTTATGCTGAGCCACCCCGGCGCACGCCGAACATTACGATTACGATAGCGGCCGAGTCTGGCTAAGCTGCATCAATTAAACAATAATATGTCATTGCGAGGCCGCTTGGCCGTGGCAACCCAGGGCGACCGACGCGCGTCGGGCGGGAGTTACGCCGGCAGCCGCAGCCAGGCGGGCGTGTGCACGTGCAGCGCGCGGCCCTCGCATGACAGCGCGCCCTCGGCCGCGCCGACCCGCAGCAGCGCCAGTCCCGACACGCCATCGCCAGACCGCATTTGGCCGACCTCCACCCCGTCGCGTAGCACGGCGGCGCCAGGCGCGGGCAGTTCGCCGTCCACCGTGACCGGCAGCAGGCGCCGCTTGACCAGGCCGCGGTACTTGGTGCGCGCCGTCAACTCCTGCCCCATGTAGCAGCCCTTGCTCCAGGACACGCCGTTCAACTCGTCGAAGCCGGCCTCCAGCAGTACGCTCTTGTCCACCTCCATGTCGCGGCTGCCGTCGGGTAACCCGAGCGCCAGCCGATGCCGGTCGTAGTCGGCGGCCGTGGTGGTGACGCCGAGCGCATCCGGCGCCAGGACGCGCCAGCCGGCCTCGGGCAACCGCGGGTCCGGCGCGGCGACGGCCTCCGCGGGAATGGCGGGCGCGCCGTCCCAAGCCGCATGCACCAGCCAAGGCTCCGACGCGACGGCCACCTTGGCGCGCAGGCGGAAGCGGGTCAGCCGGCGGGCGAGATCCTCGGCGCCGGCCGCCTCGCAATCCAGCAGCAGGCGCTCGCCGTCGGCCAGGATGAAGAAGTCCGCCAGCCACTTCCCCTGCGGGCTCAGCAATGCCGCCCACACCGCGCGCCCCGGCGCCGCCAGCGCGACATCGTTGGACACCAGGCCCTGGAGGAAGCCGACCCGGTCAGGCCCCGCCACGGACAGCACGGCGCGACCTGGCAACAGCGCAAGCTTGTTCATGTGCCGGATTTGGGCAGCGCCGGCCTGTTGGGCAAGCCGCGGCGCTGTTACAGGTCGCCGCGTGCGCATCCTGTTCATCACCGCAACGCGAATCGGCGACGCCGTGCTGTCGACGGGGCTGCTCGACCATCTGCTGCATGCCTACCCAGCCGCTCGCTTCACCATCGCCTGCGGCCCCGTGGCGGAGGGCGTGTTCGCGCGCATGCCCAACCGCGACGCCACCCTGGTCGTCGACAAGCGCCGGTTCGACGCGCACTGGCTGGAGCTTTGGGCGCGTACGGCGACCACCTGGTGGGACTTGGCAATCGACCTGCGCGGCTCGGCGCTGACCTTCCTGCTGCCGGCCCGGCGCCGGGCGGTGATGCGCGGCGGGCGGCGTCCGGGCCATCGGCTGAACCACCTAGCGGGCACGCTCGGCCTGCTGGCGCCGCCGCAGCCGGTGGCCTGGACGGACGCCGCCGACCGTGCGCTGGCCGAGACGCTGCTGCCGGGAGGCGGGCCGGTGATCGGCCTCGGCCCCACGGCCAACTGGGCGGGCAAGGCCTGGCCGGCGGAGCGGTTCGTGGCGACATTCCAGGCGCTGGCGGCCGACCTGCCCGGCGCGCGGGCGGCCGTGTTCGCCGGGCCGGGGGACACGGAGCGGGCGATGGCCGCCGCCGTGCTCGCGGCGCTGCCCGGCGCGGTCGACCTTGTGGGCCGGCTGTCGTTGCCGGAGGCGGCGGCGGCCCTGGCGCGCTGCCGTCTGTTCATCGGCAACGATTCCGGGCTGATGCACCTCGCCGCGGCGGCGGGGGCGCCCACGCTCGGGCTGTTCGGCCCGACGCCGGCCAGCGAGTACGCTCCCGCCGGCCGCAGCGCCGCCTTCGTGCAGGCTCCGGGCCTCGCGGGCCACGCTGCCATCGACACGCTGGCGGTCGAGGCGGTGATCGCGGCGGCGAGGCGGCTGCTGTGAGGGTCGCGCACCTCATGGCCGGGGCGCCGGCGGGCGGCGCGGAGCTGTTTTTCGAGCGGTTGACGCTGGCCCAGCACCGCGCCGGCGACACCGTGCTGCCGATCATCCGGCGCGACCCGGCGCGCGCGGCGCGGCTGGCCGAAGGCGGCGCGGCCCCGTTGCAGCTCGGCTTCGGCGGCGCCCTCGACCTGTTCACCCGCCCCCGGCTGCGCGCCGCGCTGACGCGGCTTGCGCCCCGCGTCGCCGTCGCCTGGATGAACCGCGCGGCCCGGTTCGCGCCGCGCGGCGACTGGGTGCTGGCCGGGCGGCTCGGCGGCTATTACGACCTCGATTACTACCGCGCCTGCGACCACCTGGTGGGCAACACGCGCGGGCTGGCGGCCTGGATGGTGGCGGAGGGCTGGCCCGCCGCCCGCGTGCACCATCTGCCGAACTTCGCCGCCGACCTGCTGGGCGCGATCCCGGAGCGGCTCGGCGTGCCCGCGGGCGTGAAACTGGTGCTGGCGCTGGGCCGGCTGCACGCCAACAAGGCGTTCGACGTGCTGGTGCGCGCGATGCGGCGGCTGCCCGGGGCGCACGCCATCATCGCCGGCGATGGCCCGGAGCGCGACAAGCTCGCCGCGTTGGCGCGCGATCAGGGCGTCGCCGGCCGCGTGCAGTTCCCGGGCTGGCGGCACGACACGGGGGCGCTGCTCGCCGGCTGCGACGTGCTGGCCTGCCCGTCGCGCCGGGAGCCGCTCGGCAACGTGGTGGTGGAGGCATTCGCCGCCGCCCGCCCCGTGGTGGCCGCCGCCGCCGCCGGGCCGCGCGAGCTGATCCGCCCCGGCGAGGACGGCCTGCTGGTGCCGGTCGAGGACGATGAAGCGCTTGCCACCTCGATCGGACTGCTGCTGGACGCGTCCGAGTTCGCGCGCCGCATCGCGCTGGCCGGCCGCGCCCGCTTCGAGGCGGAGTTCGCCGAAGCCCCCGTGCTGGCCCGCTGGCGCGACTTCCTCACCACCGTGGAGCACGCTTGATGTGCGACCTCCTCGCAATCGAGCACGCCTGATGTGCGGCATCGCCGGCATCGCCATGCAGCCGGGCCAGCCCTCGGTCGAGCCGGCCGTGCTCGCCGCCCTGGCCCGCGCGCTCGGCCATCGCGGGCCGGACGGCGATGGTCACACCGCCATCGGCCGCACCGCGCTGGTGCATACGCGGCTGGCCATCATCGACCTGGCCGGCGGCGACCAGCCGCTGTTCGCCGGCGCCGCCGCGCTGGTCGCCAACGGCGAGGTGTACAACTACCGGGAGCTGTCCGCCGGCATGACCGGGCTCGCCACCGCCAGCGACTGCGAGCCGCCGCTGCACCTGTTCCGCCAGCACGAAGGGCACTACCCGGCCTCGTTGCGCGGCATGTTCGCCATCGCCATCACCGACCGCGCCGACCGCAGCCTGACGCTGACCCGCGACCCGTTCGGCATCAAGCCGCTGTACACGGCGACGCTGCCCGGCGGCCTGGCGTTCGCCTCGGAGCCGCAGGCGCTGCTGAACGCCGGCCTGGTGCGCCGCGCCGTCCGCCCTGCCGCGCGCGACGAGTTGCTGCAGATGCGCTTCACCACGGGTGCCGACACCATCTTCCCCGGCATCCAGCGCGTGCTGCCGGGCGAGACCCTGCGCGCCATCGACGGCCACATCGTCGACCGCCAGCGGGTGGAGCCGCTGCCGCCGGGTCCGCCGGAGGAGATCGCCGAGGACACCGCCCTCGCGCGCCTCGACGCGGCGCTGGAGCAGAGCGTGGACCTGCATCAGCGCAGCGACGTGCCATACGGCCTGTTCCTGTCCGGCGGCATCGACAGCGCAGCGATCCTGGCGCTGATGGCGCGGCTGAACGAGCAGCCCGTGCTGGCCTACACCGCCGGGTTCGCCGTGCGCGGGGCGGCCGACGAGCGCCCGGCTGCGGCGATCCTGGCACGCGCGGCCGGCGCCCGGCACGAGACGATCGAGGTGACGGAGGCGATGGTCTGGCGCCACCTGCCGCAGATCGTTGCCGCCCTCGACGACCCGGCGGCCGACTACGCCATCATCCCGACCTGGTTCCTGGCCCGCCGCGCGCGGCAGGACGTGAAGGTGGTGCTGTGCGGCGAGGGCGGCGACGAGCTGTTCGGCGGCTATGGCCGCTACCGCAGCGCCATGCGGCCATGGTGGCGCGGCGGCCGGGTGATGCGCGCGCGCGGCGGCTTCGACCGGCTCGACGTGCTGCGCAGCCCA
>CAXSFF010000007.1:0-15790 GCA_964236035.1 uncultured Acetobacteraceae bacterium | reverse complement strand
TAGACCCGACCGCATCCTTTGCACACCGGCTCTACCAGCAGGGGTGAGCAATTACTATGGACGAGTTCCATGTCGAGGCGCGCGTGATCATCGCTGATCACATAACCATTCGGCAAGCGGATCGCATAAGGCATTGCCAGATCAGTCCCCAAACTGCTGGATAGTGCCGGCACCTGCATCACCCTGCTTCACCATACACTCCTTCAGTCGCTATCTTCCTGGGGAGAGCAGGCCATGATGGCATCCTTGGTCAAGGCACGGCTTTCGCGAGGCGGGCGGCGCGGCCATGTATTCGCTCATCATCACCGCCAAGCTGAACAACACCGACCCGCGCGCCTGGCTCGCCGACGTGCTGCGCCGGATCAACGACCACCCCGCATCCCGCCTGCACGAGCTGCTGCCCTGGAACTGGCGCAAACCCGGCCGGGATGTCGCAGTCGCTGCCTGACCACGTGCAACCGCGGCCCTGGCCGGATGGATACGGTCTCAACCCCGTCAATCGTCTAGTTAACTTATTAGATTCAGAATGTTGAGTGGTAACCCAGGTGGGGTTACAGGTGAACGCCGATCCACACGTCACATTCTGCAACGGCGTCGAGGTCACCGACACGCCAGCACAAAGCGCCGCCTGATCACGGCGTTACCCAAATTCCCGCATAGCTCCTGGACGGTCAGCTTGCGGCGCGGCGTTCCAGCACGACGCGGTCCCGGCGGCATTGCATGAGCGGCTGGATCGACCGGCCGAATGCGTCCATGCCGGTGATGAAGTCATCGAACGTCAGCATGATCCCTTTCACCCCTGGGATCGTCGCCACCTGGTCCAGCATCGCCGCCACATGGGCGTAGGACCCGACCAGCGTGCCCATGCTGAAGTTGATCGGCGAGGGTGAGCGCTGGATCGTCGCCGCCATCGAGGTGCTCGCGGTCGCGGTGTCCTCAGCGGCCTTGCCGAGCAGGTGCGCGAGCGCCTCCTGGTCGGCGCCGCCATTGTAGTGGTCCCATGTCGCCATGGCGGCTTCGTCGGTCGCGGCTGCGATCACCATAAAGAGGATGTAGCTGCCCACGTCGCGCCCGGCCTGGCTGGCGTGCTGGAGCAGGCGTCCGGCTACGCCAGCGGCTTTCATAGGCTCGTTGATTCCCTCGCCGAACGCAAAGTTGTAGTCGCAGTATTGCGACGCGAACGCCATGCCACGGTCGCTCTGCCCGGCGGCGACCAGCTTGATCGGCGTCTTCGGACGCGGGCTGAGCCGGCAGTCGTCCATGGTGAAGTGGGCGCCCTTGAAGTCCGAGCGCCCGTCTTCCCATAGTTGGCGCAGCACCTGCACGTATTCTGTGCTGTAGTCGTATCTGGTGCCGAAGTAGGCGTCGCCGGGCCAGAGACCCATCTGGCTGTATTCGATCTTGTGCCAGCCGGAGACGATGTTGACACCGAACCGGCCGTCGGAGACGTCGTCGATCGTGCTCGCCATCCGCGCGATGATCGCGGGCGGGATCGTCAGCACCGCGACCGAGGCGAATAGCCGGATGCGCGTCGTCACCGCGGCCAGGGCCGACATGAGGGTGAAGCTTTCAAGCCCATGGTCCCAGAACTCGGTCGGACCGCCGAAGCCGTGCAGCTTGATCATCGAGAGCGCGAAGTCGAGGCCATAGGACTCGGCCCGCTGCACGACCTGCCGGTTCAGCTCGAAGCTTGGCATGTATTGCGGCGAGGTCGCGGAGATGATCCAGCCGTTGTTGTTGATCGGGATGAACACACCGATGTCCATGGTCCGGCCTCCCCAGAATGTTTCCTGGGGTGCCAAAGCAAGCGGCGTGCCATCGTCATTGTAGTCGGGCGCGCACCTCCGCCAGCATGGCCTGGCGTTCATGGCGGGCGGCGAGGGCGCCGGCCATGTCCACGGCGACGAACCGTGCCGGCGTGTGCGGCTGCAGCTGGCCGATGAAGTCCATGTCGGCGGAGATCACGGTGCCGAGCATGAAGTAGCCGCCGCCCGATACGGCGTCACGATGGAGCACGATCGGCTCGGTGCCGCCGGGCACCTGGATCGAGCCGTAAGGGTAGCAGCTGTCAACGATGTTGCTGGGGTCCGAACCCGCTCCGAACGGCTGCGTCCGTTCGTTGAATGTGAGCGGGCCGCCGCCGCGGAACCGGTAGCCGATCCGGTCGGCCTCGGGCGCGACTTTCCAGGTATCGGCAAAGAAGCTGGCGCCCGCGGTCTCGGTCAGCCGGTGCCAGTAGAGGCCGGGCATGACGCGCAGCTCTGCCGTTTCCGCGGGCAGCCGCCGGTGCGACGCGGCGACGCTGCGGTGTTCGGCGGCGCGGCGCTCGTTGGATAGCGTCTGCAACTGGTCTCCCGCCTTGAGGGCTCGGCCTTCGAAGCCGCCCAGCGCGCCCAGCAGGTAGGTCGAACGGCTTCCCAGCACGAGCGGCACGTCAATGCCGCCAGTAACCGCGATGTAGGCGCGGGCGCCCCGTCGCAGGGTCGCGAACGAGAGCACCTGCCCAGCCCTGACCATGAACGATGTCCAGGTTTCCCGCCCGGCGCCGTCAACGCGCGGCGCCAGCTCGGCGCCGGTCACGGCCACCATCGCGTCGTGCCCGAACCGCAGTTCCGGCCCCATGAACACCGCCTCCAGCACGGCCGCATCCTCGTCGTTGCCCACCAGCATGTTGGCGACGCGTAGCGCGTAGCGGTCCATGCCGCCGGAAATCGGAATGCCCAGATGGTAGTAGCCGGGGCGGCCGAGATCCTGCACCGAGGTGGACAGGCCGGGCTTGAGGACGTCAATGGCCATGCAACGTCTCCATGACGGCCCGGCTGGTGGCCTCCGGACTCTGGCGAAAGGCGTTGAGGTCGAAGGTGACGGGACGGATGCGCGGCTCGTAGCGGCCTTGGTCCACGGCTTCGACGGCCTGGTCGTAGCCGTCCCGGTCAACCGGCTTGAACGCGACGATGTCGCCGGGTCGGAAGAAGATCATGAACTCGCGCAGGTAGCTGATCTGCTGGCGCGGGTCGTAGATCGGCATCGGCGTGATGCCGAACATCTGGTAGCCGCCGGCACCGCGGACCGAGTAGATGCAGCCGAAACAGCCGCCGTGGCCCATGGTCAGGCGCGGCGTGTCGGTACGCGGGCGCAGGTATTTCGGCACTTCGATCTGCTTGTCCCGCTCGACCATCTGATACATGAACGGCAGCCCGGCCACGAATCCCACCATCGAGACGAACCACGGCGTGCCCGAGTGCGCGCCTATGAAGGCGTTGACGTCGCCGAAGCCGTTGATCCGTGCGGCGTAGTCGAGGTCGGTCCCGCCAGGGTCCTGATGGCGCTCGCGGAAGCGCATCAGCGTCTCGTGGGTCCAGGGATCGTTGTAGTAAACCGGCACCTCGATGATGCGGGTCCGTAGCACCGGGTCGGCTTGGCCCGCCTGCCCTTCCAGCCGCTTCAGCTCGGCCAGCAGGTCGTCGGGGGCGATGCGGTCGGGGTCGAACTTGATCTGGAACGAGGCATTTGCCGGGCAGATCTCGGTGACGCCGGCGATGCGGCTTTCGCGCACCGCGTTGGTCAAGGAAAGGCTGGTAAAGAAGGCGTCGAGCGACATTGCCTCGCTGACCTCGACGAAGATGTGCTCGTCGCCGCCGAACGAATAACGTGCGGTCATGGGTGGGCGTCCTCCTTGGCGACTGGATGGGTTTCGAGCCAGGTTTCGAGCCAGCGCGTGTGGACGGCGGCGGCGATGACGTCGGGCGCTTGCAGCAGTGCGGCGTGCAGGGGCTGCGTCGTCGGCACGCCCGTGATGGCGAGTTCGCCCAGCGCGCGACCGAGGCGGCGCAGGGCGCTCGGGCGGTCCTCGTCCCAGACGATCAGCTTGCCGAGCAGCGAGTCGTAGAACGGCGGCACCTGGCAGCCCGGGTAGAGCATGGTGTCAAAGCGGACACCGGGGCCGCCGGGCGGCGCGAGCGTGTCAACGCGGCCCGGCGCCGGGGCGAAGTTGCGCGATGGGTCCTCGGCGTTGATCCGGACCTCGATGGCGTGGCCCGATACCCGGACCGCGTCCTGCTGCAGCCGCAGCTTCTCGCCGCTGGCGATGCGGATCATCTCGCGCACGAGGTCTATGCCGGTGATCATCTCGGTGACCGGGTGCTCGACCTGGATGCGGGTGTTCATCTCAATGAAGAAGAAGTCTGTGGTCTGGGGATCGTAGAGGAACTCCAGCGTGCCGGCGCCGCGATAGGCGACCGATTCGGCTAGCCGGGCGGCGGCCTCGCACATCGCGGCGCATACGGCTTCGGGCACGCCAGCGGCGGGCGCCTCTTCCCACACCTTCTGCCGCCGGCGCTGTAAGGAGCACTCCCGCTCGTACAAGTGTATGGCGCGGGTGCCGTCACCGAGCACCTGTACCTCGACATGCCTCGTCCGCGGGATGAAGCGTTCGAGATATAGGCCCCCGTCGCCAAACGCCGCCTCGGCTTCCCCACGCGCGGCTGGGAGCAGCGCCGCGAGTTCGGCCGCATCCGCCGCCACGCGGATGCCGCGGCCACCACCGCCGGCTGCGGCCTTCAGCATGACCGGGAAGCCGATTTCAGCGGCGATGCGGGCGACCTCCACCGGGTCGCCGACCCGTCCCTCGGAGCCGGGCACGACCGGCACGCCGGCCTGCGCCGCCGTCGCGCGGGCCGCGGCCTTGTCGCCCATGCGGCGGATCGTGTCCGGCGCCGGGCCGATGAACACCAGGCCGGCTGCCTCGACCGCTTCGGCGAACGAGGCGTTCTCAGACAGGAATCCGTAGCCTGGATGGATCGCGTCGGCGCCGCTTGCGAGCGCGGCCGCAATATGCAGCTCGGGCCGCAAGTAGGACTTGCCGGCATGCGCCGGGCCGATCTCCACTGCTTCGTCGGCCATACGCACCGCGAGCATGTCGCGGTCGGCGCTGCTGTGGACCTGCACGGTGGCGATCCCCAGCTCCTTGGCGGCGCGGATGATGCGCACCGCGATCTCGCCGCGGTTGGCAACCAGGATCTTCTGGATCGCCAACCGGCTCAGCCTTCCAGCTCGTAGAGCGGCTGGCCGGCCATGATCGGGTCCTCGTTCTCGACGAGGAAGCGCACGAGCGTTCCAGCCGTCTCGGCGGCGACCGGCGTGAAGGTCTTCATGACCTCGATCAGCCCGACCGTGTCGCCGGCTGCAACCGTGTCGCCCTCGGATTTGAACACCGGGGCGCCGGGTTCGGGCGCGCGGTAGAAGGTGCCGGGAAGCGGCGAGGCGATGGTTTGGATTGGCATGGGAAACTTCTCCGTTCAGGCTGGTCCGTTCAGGCCGGGACTGCCTCGGACCGCGCGACGAACTGGGCGACTGGAGCGATGCGGATATCGTTGCGCTCGAGCGCCGCTCGCATGGCGGTCGCTATTGCCAACGCGCCGGGCGTGTCGGAATGGAAGCAGACCGACTCGAACTCGATGTCGATCACGTCGCCCTCGACCGTTGCGACCTTGCCGTCGAGGCAGGCGCGAACGACCTTGTCGGCCACCCTCGCCGGGTCGGGTGCGGCGACCCGGCGCGCGAACACGATCGAGCCGGAACGGTCGTAATCGCGGTCGGCGTAGAACTCGCGCACGACAGGCTGGCCGGCGGCGCGCGCGATGCCTGCCGTGACCGAGCGGTCCATGCAATAGAGGTAAAGGTCTGGCCCCACCGCCTGCAGCGCCTCGGCCAGCGCCTGCGAGAACGCCGCGTCCTTGGCCGCATGCATATAAAGCGCACCGTGTGGCTTGACGTGCTGCAGCTTGAGGCCGTGACGCCGCGCGAACTCGCGCAGTGCGCCGAGTTGATACAGCAGCTCGTTCACCAGCTCCGCCGGCGATCCGGTCATGAAGCGGCGGCCGAACCCATGCAGGTCGCGGAAACCGGGGTGCGCGCCGACGCCGACGCCATGCTCGCCCGCCATGGCGACCGTGGCGTCCATCAGGTTTGGATCGCCGGCGTGAAAGCCGGTGGCGATGTTGGCCGAGCTGATCAAGGGCATCAGCTTGCTGTCGGGCGCATCGCCCAGGGTCCACCGGCCCAGCCCCTCGCCCATGTCGCAGTTGATGTCTATCGTCCCTGCCATCTCCGCCTCCTACTCCGCTGCCTGCAAGCGGGCCGACGCGGGCACGCCCATGAAGGCGCGCAAGGACCGCTCGAGCACGCCCGGGTCTAGCCCATCAACGATGAACACCAGCCGCGACCGGCGGTCCGCATCCGGCCAGGCCGCCATGTGTGTGGGCTTGTGCACCAGGTGCTGCACGCCGTGTACGGCGACCGGGGCGTCGCTCCCCGCCACGTTCAGGATGCCCTTCACCCGCAGCACCGACGCGCCGTGCCGGTTCAGCAGCATCGTCAGCCAGATGCCGAACAGGGTCCAGTCCAGCGGCGCATCGAATGCCAGGGTGAAGGCTCGGATGGTGCCGTGCCGGTTCGGGTCATGGTGGTGCGCGTGGTTTGGCGCCTGTGTCTCGTGGGCGAACCAGCGCAGCGCCGCCTCGCTTTTGCCGGCCAGCTCGAACACGTCGTGCGCCAGCAGGGCCGCCGCATCGAGCGCCTCGTCCGCGGCGCGCCAGACCGGCGCGCCCGGGTTGATGGCGCGGATGTCGTCCATCAGCGCGGCCGGGTCGGCCAGGTCGGTCTTGGTCAGCACCAGGCGGTCGGCCACCGCCACCTGCCGCACGCTCTCGTTGTTGCGGCGGAGCTGTGCCGGCGCATTCACGGCGTCAATGGTGGTGATGACGTTGCCGAGGCGGAAATGGTGCCGCAGCACCGGGTCGGCGTGGACGGTGGACAGGATCGGGAACGGGTCGGCCAGCCCGGTGCTCTCGACCACGACGCGGCGGAACGGCGGGATCGCGCCCTGCGCCCGCCGGACATGCAGGTCCCGCAGCGCCTCGGACAGCTCGCAGCGGATGGTGCAGCACAGGCAGCCCGATTGCAGCAGCACCATCGTGTCGTCAATGCGCTCAAGCAGGTGGTGGTCGAGGCCGACCTCGCCGAACTCGTTGATCAGCACGGCGGTGTCGGCCAGCGCCGGGTCGGCGAGCAGGCGCTGCAGCAGCGTCGTCTTGCCGGAGCCGAGGTAGCCGGTCAGCAGGTTGACCGGGGTGAACAGCTCAGTCACCCGGCGTCTCCAGACGGGCGATCAGCGCGGGATCGAGCGGGTCGCAGGGGCGGCCGATAAGGCGCTCGGCAGTCGCCCAGAGATGGGTCAGGTTGTCCACGATCTCGGTCTTGCCGGTCGCAGTGGCGAGCAGGAACGCGCTGGCCTGCCAGTCCGACAGGCGCAGCCCGTAGCAGGCCAGCACGCGGTTTGCCCCGGCGACGCGACGCGCCCGCTCGCGCCGGCGTTCGACCGGGTCGGTGTTGCGGGTGAACACACCGGGCCGGCTGGCCGCGTCGGTCCAGTGGTCCGAGCCGCCCAGGACGCCGCACAGCGCGCACATGGCGCGGCTACTTCGCCCGCGGCGAGCGGCGGGCGAAGTCGTCCGCCATCTCGTTCATCGTCACGAACCGCACGCCGGGGTGGCCGATCATGTAATGGTAGAGGCGTTCCAGCATCATCAGCACGTGTGGGCGGCCGGAAACGTCGGGATGGATGGTCATCGGGAACACGGCATAGTCGTATTCGCGGTAAACCCAGTCGAACTGGTCGCGCCACATCTGCTCGATGTCGCGCGGGTTGACGAAGCCGTGGCTGTTCGGCGCCTTCTTGATGAACATCATCGGCGGCAGGTCGTCGAGATACCAGCTTGCCGGGATCTCGATCAGGTCGGTCTCATGGCCGCGCTTGAGCGGGGTCATCCAGGTGGACGGCTTCTGCGCATAATCTATCTTGGTCCAGCTATCGCCGACCCTTACGTAATAGGGGAGATGGTCGTGGTGCATCAGCGAGTGGTCGTACTTGATGCCGCGCTCCAGCAGCAGCTCGTTGGTGACGGTGGAGAACTCCCACCACGGCGCGACGTAGCCGGTCGGCCGCTTGCCGCTGAGCGTCGTCACCAATTCGATGCACTTGTCGAGGATCTCGGTTTCCTGGTCGCGCGTCATCGCGATCGGGTTTTCATGGCTGTAGCCGTGGATGCCGATCTCGTGGCCGGCATCGGCGACGGCCTGCATCTCCTTGGGGAACGTCTCGATCGAATGGCCGGGGATGAACCAGGTCGTCTTGATGCCGAGGCGGTTGAACATGCGCAGCAGGCGCGGGCTGCCGACCTCCCCGGCGAACAGGCCGCGGGAGATGTCGTCCGGCGAGTCCTCGCCGCCATAGCTGCCGAGCCAGCCCGCCACGGCATCCACGTCAATGCCGAAGCCGCACAAGATCTCTTTGTTCATGCTGTCTCCCCCTTTTTTTCTGGTGCGTTGCTGTATGGGGCAGCCTGCCCCGACTCAGGCGGCAATGACAGTGGCTTCCTGTTGCGGCCAGGCCAGCCAAACCGGCCGGCCGTGCACGAGCGCGCCGGCTCCGAACTTCTCGATGTGCCCCTCCACCGCAACCGGGCGGCCGCCGGGCAGTGCCACGTCGAGGGTCACCAGGTAGCCCACCACCTCGCGCCGGGTGATCCGGCCCTCGACCACGTTGCCAGCGTATTCGGCTGCCAAGCTGGCATAGTCCCGGCTCTCGGCGTCGAACACGTCGAACGCCTCGGACGGGATGATGATCTCCGCCGGCGCCTGTGCCGCGATCTCGCCGGCGGGGGTTCCGCGGAACGCGCCGAATTCGGTCGTCACCTGTCCCGGCTGCGACCCGGCGCTGCCTGGGAAGATCGTGTTGCGACCGATGAAGCGGGCAACGAACGGCGTGGCCGGCCGGGTATAGAGCACAAGTGGGGTCGAGATTTGCTCGATCCGCCCCTGGTTCATCACAACGATACGATCCGATAGGGTCAGCGCCTCAGACTGTGCGTGGGTGACGAAGATGAAGGTGATGCCGAGGTTGCGTTGCAGCAGCTTCAGCTCGGCCTGGATCGCCTTGCGGAGATTGGCGTCGAGCGCGCCGAGCGGCTCGTCGAGCAGCAGGATCTGCGGTTCGACCACCAGGCCGCGGGCGAGGGCGATCCGCTGCCGCTGCCCGCCAGAAAGTTGGTCCGGCCGCTGCCCGGCGATGTCGGAGAGGCTCAGGCGGTCCAGGATGCGGTCCACCTTCGCTTCGCGCTCGGCGCGCGGCGTGCCCTTCACTTCAAGGCCATAGCCGACGTTGCGGCGGACCGTCATGTGCGGGAACAGGGCGTAGTTCTGGAAGATCATCGAGGTCGGGCGCCGCTCTGGCGGCACCTCGTTGTAGCGCTTGCCGCGAATCCGCAGGTCGCCGTCGGTGATCGACTCGAAGCCGGCGATCATGCGCAGCGTCGTGGTCTTGCCGCAGCCGGACGGGCCGAGAAAAGCGATGAACTCGCCCTTCTCGACCTTGAGGTTGAAATCCAGCACCGCTGGCGTGCCATTGTCGTAGGTCTTTTCGAGGGACGTCAGTTCCAGGTCGTAGAGCACCAAGACCTCGCTCGTCAGGGTGTCAGGCGTTGAGGAACTCGTCCCACTTTGAAACCAGCAGATCGTATTCGGCCGGCCATTGGTGCCAGTAGGCCACGTGCGCCGCACGCGTCTCGAGCGAGCCGCCGTCGCGCAGGTCGCCCTCCCTAATGCCGCGCTCGGGTGCGCCCTTCCACGGCTTGCCCTCGTACCAGAACGCATACTTGTCCGGCGGCATGACGTTCTTGATGTTGGTCGTGGGCGAGTAGTAGCCCTGTTCCGAGACCGTGATGCCGGGCGGCCCGGACAGCCAATAGTCGGCATAGGAAATCACCGCCTCCTTGTTCCTGCTGCCGGCGATCATGGACGGGCCGATTGACCAGGCGCGGTAGCCCTCCTTTGGGACCGCGTACTTGCATTGCTTGCCCTGCGCCTTCACCGCCATCACCGCCGGCTGCCAGGCGTCGCAGACCACCATCTCGCCGGATGCGAGCAGGTTGACCAGCTCGCCGAAATCGCCCCAGAGCGCACGGAACTGACCGTCCTTCTTCTTCGAGATCAGGAATTTGGCGGCCTCCTCGATCTCCTTCTGGTTGGGATTGCCGGGGTTCTTCACGTCCGACAGGCCGAGCGAGTTCATCGCCATCACCGCTTGGCCGATCGCGATCAGCGGGTCGGTGTTGAGGCCAGACTTGCCCTTCCACTTCTTGTCGAAGATGGCGGTCCAGCTATTGGCCTCCTCGGCGGAGACGACATCGGGATTGTAGCCAATCGAGTCGTAGTTGTAGACGGCGGGGACCATCCAGAGCTTGCAGTGCCCGTCGTCCATCCAGATCTGGCCGGTGATCTGATCCGACTTGCCCCATTTCGGGTCCGGCTTGGTGAAGGTGTCGCGGATGTTGCTCCAGTTCTTCAGCGACGCCGCCGGGATCGGATCAATGTTGTTGGTCTGCACCACCGACGGCAGGCGCTCGCCGATCGTCTCCCAGCAATCGTAGTCCTTGGAGCCGGAAAGTATTTTGGTCTGCGCGTCGGGAAACGTCGCGGCCGTCCCCTGCGCCGAGCCGACGCCGCTTTCCTTCTTGTAATCGGCGAGGATGCGCTCCTGCACCGTCACGGCGAGGCCGATCGTGCGCAACTCCTCCTTGGCCAGCGCATTGGCCTGCGCCCAGGCCCGGCGCGAGGATAGGAAGGGCGTACCGCCGCCGATGGTCAGGGCGATGGCGCCGGCGGTGCCCTTCAGCAGGCTGCGGCGATCCGTGTCTGCAAAGTACGTCATTGCTGCCAACCCTCCGTTGAAACGAGTGCTAATAGCGACCGACCAGGAGACCGCCGTCCACCACGACGACTTGCCCGGTCATGTAGCGGGCCGCCGCGGACGCCAGGAACAGGATCACGTCGGCGATCTCGTCTGGCTCGCCGATGCGGCCCATCGGGATGAACTCGCCGGCACGCTCCGCGGCTTCCGGGCCAAGCGAATGCTCGCGTGAGAGCAGTTGCGCGGTGCGGATGTAGCCCGGCGCCACGCCGTTGACCCGGACGCCCGAGCGCGCAAGCTCCACAGCCAAGCCACGCACCAGGCCCACTACGCCGGATTTCGCGGCCGAATACGGCACGTGCTCGTCCCATCCGTAAGCCACGCCCATGATCGAGGAGGTGCAGACGATTGCGCCCTGGCTCGCCTGGCGCATCGCCGGCGCCGCGGCGCGGATCAGGCGCAGCATGCCCTTCAGGTCTATCTCGAAGGTATGGTCCCAAACCTCGTCGGTGATGGTCGCCAGCGGGGTCTTGTGGGCGATGCCGGCGTTGCAGACCAGCGCCGCGAGCGGCCCGAACCGGCGCCCGACATCGGCGACCACGCGCTCGGCGGCCTCGGTCGAGCGGACGTCGAGCAGATGGAATTCCGCTGCTCCGCCTGTCTGGCGGATTTCCGTCGCGACCCCCTCGCCTTCCGTATCGAGCACGTCGGTGACGATCACCCGATACCCCGCCGCGCCGAACGCCAGCGCCGTGGCCCGGCCGATACCGATGCCGGCGCCCGAGATCAGCACCGTCTTGCCCGCGTCGCTCACAGCATCACGTCTCCCGAATTCGGCCCGAGCGTCTGGCCCACGAACAGGCTGGCTTGCGGCGAGACCAGGAAGGCGACCACCGCGGCGACCTCCTCCGGCTCGCCGAACCGGCCCAGCGGCAACTCGGCCGCCTTGACCCGCTTCCAATCGTCTGACAGCGCCATCACCAGCGGCGTGTTGATCGGACCAGGCGCGATCGCATTGACCCGCACTCCCTGGGCGCCAACTTCGCGCGCCAGCGATTTGGTCATGCCGATAATGGCCGCCTTGGCCGCGCTATAGTGCGCCAGCTCGATCCCGCCGATCTGGCCGAGCTGCGACGCGATGTTGACGATTGCGCCGGCGCCACGCGCCAGCATGCCGGGCAGCACGGCCGATGTGCACAGGAAATTGCCGCGCACGTGGACGGCGAACATCCGGTCGAAGGCGGCGACGGTGAGGTCAACGAAGCGGGCCTGGTGCACGAAGCCGGCATTGTTCACCAGCGCCGCGCAGGGGCCGAATGCGGCTTCGGCGGCGGTGATGAAGGCGGTGACGGCAGCGGGGTCGGAGACGTCGCCGGGACACGCGACGGCGTGGCCGCCGGCGGCGACGATGCCCTCGACGGTGGCCTGCGCGCTGGCCGGGTCGAGGTCGTTGACGGCGACGGCGTAACCCTCCAGGGCCAGACGCCGCGCGCTTGCCTGGCCGATGCCCGACCCGGCGCCGGTCACGATGGCCAGCGTGCCACTCATGCTTCCTCCTGGATCGCCAAGCGCCGCGCTCGCCGGACCGACAGGCTCATCAGGATCGCGTAAACGGTCAGCAGCGCGAACGAGAACAGCGTGGTCAGCACCCCGAAGGCGAAGATGTTCGGGTGTATCTCGACCGAGAAGGTTCCATAGATTGCGAGCGGCAGGGTGAGGTCTCGGCCGGACGCGAACAGGGTGCGGGAGAACTCGTCGTAGCTGAGGGTGAAGGCGAACAGCATCGCCGATAGGACACCGGGGAAGATCATCGGCAGCGTCACCGTCCGGAACGTCCGCCCCGGCGAGACGCCGAGCGACCAGGCGGCCTCCTCAAGCGAGCGGTCGAATCGGTTGAAGATCGCCAGCATCACCAGGAACGCGAATGGGAAGGTGTAGACGACGTGCAGCACGAACGCGGTCGAGTACCAGTGCCGGTCTATTCCGAACGTGTTGGCGACCAGCGCCATGCCGAGGCCCACGAGCACGCCCGGCACCATCATGCCGAGCACGATCAGGTAGAACACCACGCCAGCGCCACGGAACCGCTGCCGGAACGCCTGCGCCGACATCACGCCCAGCACGGTCGAGACCACCATCGTCGCGAACGCCAGGCTCAAGGACCGCAGCAACCCCTCATGGATCGGCAGCGGCGCGACGCGCGACGGCGGCGTCAGGCCGAAGATGTCGCGATACCAGTAGGTGGACCACTCGATGATCGGGAATTGCGGGCCGCCCTCCGGACCCGTCTGGAACGACAGCACGGCCAGCATCAGGAACGGCGCATACAGGAACGTCAGGAAGACGACGGTGTAGGCGGACAGGACCGGCTTGAGCATGCCGCCCTGCATCGCCTACAGCTCCCGCCGCAGGTCAACGACCCGCAGCAGCAAGGCGACTACGGTTCCCATCACGCCCGTCAGCACCACGCCGGCAACGGCCGCGAACGCCCATTTGAGCGAGCCCACCTGGGTGACGATGATGTTGCCGAGCAGGTTGACCTTGCGGCCGGACAGCGCGGCCGGGGTGGCGAACTCGCCCAGCACCATGACGGAGACGAAGATCGCCCCGACCACGACGCCAGGCATGCTGAGCGGCAGGATGATGGTGCGGAAGATGCGGCCGAACCCGGCCCCCAGGTCGCGCGCCGCCTCGATGATGTTGGGATCAATGCGGCCGAGCGTGAAGGCGATCGGCCCGACCATGAACACGCAATAGATCTGGGTCATGCCGATGACGACCGACAGGTCGGTGAACAGCAGCGCCTCGATCGGGCGGTTTATGAGGCCGAGCGAGCGCAGGATGATATTGATCGCGCCCTCGGTGCCCAGCATCGGCCGCCACGCCAGCACGCGGATCAGGAACGACGTCCAGAACGGGATCACGCACAGCACGAGCAGGACCGTCGCCAGCGTCTTGTTGCGGACGAGCAGGCCGACATACAGCGCGGCCGGGTATCCGATGATCAGGGTGGACGCGAGCACGATGAGCCAGATGCGGATGGTCGTCCACAGCGCGCCGACATAGGTGCTGCTGGAGAAGAAGGCGACCCAGCTTTTCGTGGTCAGAATCGGCTCGATCTTGAACGTGGTCTGCGTCCAGAACGAGACGTAGAGCATCATCAACAGCGGCAGCAGCAGGAACAGCGCCATCCAGATCACGCCGGGGGCGATTAGCCAGTATGCCGCTCCTGGCGGCTTGGCGATGCGGACCGTCCGCGTCGGCGTGCCAGCTGCGGCGGGCAGGCTGTCGATAGTCGTCTGCGGCAGAACCGTCATGCAGCGTCACCCGAATACGATCGCGTCCGCCGCCCTCCATGCAAGAGTGTAGCCACGACCGACGTCGAGCGGCTCGGGGCGGCGATGGCTGAGGTGGCTTTCCACTTCAACGACCCGGCCGCAGGGTAGCGCGAACAGGTTGATCACCACTGCGCCGGCATATTCGCTGGCGAGGAACGTTGCCTCGACCATCGCCTCGCCGCCCCGGGGAAGCGCAGCGACCGGCCGGATTTGCACAAGATCGTGGCGGATCGCGTAGTGCGGGGCCGTCGCCGGGACCAACTGACCGGCAATCGGGAAGATGGCGGCATTGGCGCGGAAGGCACCGCCATCAATGACGCCCTCGAACATGTTGTAGCAGTTCAGGAACTGGGCGACGTTCGGCTCTGCCGGATGGTGATACACGGTCTGCGGCCGGTCGATCTGCGCGATGCGTCCGGCGTCGAGCATGATGACCCGGTCGCCCATCGAGAGGGCCTCCGACTCGCTGCCGGTGACGTGCAGGAACGTGGTCCCGAGCTGCTCACGGATGCGGCGCAACTCGCCGCGCATGCGCGCCCGAAGATTGGCGTCGAGCGCGCCGAGAGGTTCGTCCAGAAGGACGAGACGTGGCGCCATGACCAGGGTGCGCGCGAGGGCGACCCGCTGGCGCTGGCCGCCGGAAATCTGATGGACGGCGCGTCCTTCCAGCCCCTCTAGGCCCACCAGCGCGATCATCGCTTTGACCCGGTCGCGCCGTGTGGTGGGGTTGTCGGAGCCGCCGCCATTCTTCAGGCCGAAGGCGATGTTGTGGAAGACCGTATAGTTCGGGAACAGGGCGAAGTTCTGGAACACGAATCCGATGCCGCGACGATGCGCCGGCAGTCCCGACACCAGTTCACCGCCTAGCCAAATTTCCCCTGCGTCCGGCCGCTCGAACCCGGCGATTAGGCGGAGCAGGACTGTCTTGCCGGAACCGCTGGGACCAAGAAGCGAGACGTATTCGTTGCTCTCAAGCTGCAACGACACGTTGTCGATTGCCGGCTTCGCGCCAAACCGCTTCGAGATGCCACGCAACGCGAGCGCCGTGGCCCCATGCGCCGGTATGCTTAAGAGGTCGCCCCGGCCATGCCGGTCTGCCGCCTGCGCCATTGGCTCATCTCCAAGGCGTAGGACGACCACTCTGCCGATCCCCGCCGCCAATCAGGATCGATGATAGGGAACCGGCAAGCACCGTCAACTTGGCGGTTGGCCGGTGGTGCCACGATCTGCCTCATGCCCTTGCGTGCTCCCGGCTATGACGGTCCCGTCATTGACGCGCACCACCATCTCTAGGACCTGGCCGCGGGGCGGCGTCCCTGGCTGACAGGTGAGGCTGGGATCGCCGCGCTGGTCCGGCGTGATGCACGTTCGGCACCGACTAACCCCGTTGCCCGCCGCACCATGACCTTTGCGGACCCCCTGCAGCGGTTCCGCGAGCGGGGTGTGGGCATTACCCCAGCAACCCAGCATCGAGCACCTGACCCGGGACGGCTGGCGACGGCACGATAAATGCACAACACCACCGGCCCGTTCGAGGAACCACCCATGCGTCCATGGCTCATCGCCGCCCTGCTGCTCTCCGCCGCACAGCTCTCCACCGGTCAAGCGCAGGCCGCAGGCACGCTGCGGTTCGGCCTTGACTTCGACCTTGAAACCTTTGATCCCGCCCGCAGCGGCTCCTATATCGAGCGGGTGGTCAACACCG
>CAXSFF010000006.1:0-16041 GCA_964236035.1 uncultured Acetobacteraceae bacterium | reverse complement strand
GCTACGACCTCCGCCACTTCCTGGCCTGGCATCGCAAGGTCCAGGATGCCGGCTTCGCCATCGGGGATCTCGCCGACTTCGAACTGATCGCCTATCGCCAGCACATGGTCGCCGCTGGCCGTCGGCCTGCCACGGTCAACCGCAGGCTGGATGCCCTGCGTCGGCTGTGCCGATGGGCGCGCGGAACGGGAGCCTTGGCCATCGACGTGGCGCGCGATGTCCGGCCCATGCGCACGTCACGCGGCCACCAGCCGGTCGCCCTGACCGATGGCGAAGTCCACGCCGTGCTGCGGGCGGCGGGCGCCTCGTCGCATGGCTTGGCCGCCCGCAACTACGCCCTGGTGCAACTCATGCTGCAGGCCGGGCTGCGGGTCGGCGAGGTCGCCGCCCTGCAAGCGTCCGACATCACCATGAACGACCGGTCCGGCAGCGTGCGCATTCGCCACGGCAAAGGCCTCAAGGCCCGCGACGTGCCGTTGAACGCGACAGCGCGGCGCGCGCTGCGGCAGCATCTCGATCGCGCCCCCACGCTCACCAAGGATGCGCCGCTGTTCAGCAGCCGGGACACCGCCATGCCGGTGCGCACGATCCAGGCGGTCATCACCAGCCTGGGCCGCCGCGCCCGCTTGAAGCGGATTGCCATGTCGGCGCACACGCTGCGCCACACCTTCGCGCTGGGCTATCTGCGCGACAACCCGGGCAAGCTGGTCGAACTCGCCAGCCTACTCGGCCATGATTCGCTCGACACGACCGCCATCTACACCCGACCCTCCCGCGACGACCTCGCGGCCGACCTGGAGCGTTCGCACCTCAATGTCGACGGATGATTCCCCAGACGCCGAAACGCCTGCCAGGCGCCGGCCTGCCCAGATCGATCCGGACGAGGATGAGCTGGCACGGCGCTGGAGCCTGACGCCCGCCGACCTGGCCGTGGCTGCCGAGTGCCGGGGCGATGACCACCGGCGCCGCTTTGCCGTCCAGCTCTGCTGGCTGCGTGCGCACGGCCGCTTCCTCGACGATTACCGCCATGCACCGGTCAAGATCGTCAATTACCTGTCGCGCCAGCTCGACCTGCCGCCGGTTCTGTTCCTCGACCGGCCGGGCCGGGCGCAAACGGAACGGGCGCAAGCCTTGCGTATCCGCCGACACTTTGGCCTGCGCCCGTTCGACAGCGGGGTCGCCTCGGACTTGCGGCACTGGTTGGGGCAAGGCGCCATCGAGGGCCGGACGGCCGCCGAACTCCTGGTCCGTGCGGAGGCCAAGCTGCGCGGCTGGCACGTCATGCTGCCGGCCCCCAGCACGCTGGAGCGGCTGGTCACGGCCGAGGTGACGCACGCCACGTCCCAGCTCTACGAGACGGTCTCGCTCCGGCTGCCGCCTTCCCTGCGCGAGGCCATCGACCTGCTGGTTGAGGTGCCGGAGGGTGACGCTCGCTCCAGCCTGTTCCGCCTCAAGGACTTCCCCAAATCGGCCAGCGCTGCCGCCATCAAGGGCGACATCGTGCGCCTGTGCCTGGTCGAGCAGCTGGTCGAGGCCGGCGCCGGCCTCGACGACATCGATCCCCGAGTGGTGCGCCAGCTTGGCCAACTCGGACGCCGCTACGACGCGGGCGACCTGCGCCGGTTCGCCAAGCCCAAGCGCGACGCGCTGGTGGCGTGCTACCTGGTCGAGGCGCGCAGGACGCTGCTCGACCAGATCGTCGAGATGAACGACCTGTTCCTGACCGGCACGAACCGGCGGGCGCGCAACTCGGTCGAGAAGCAGCGCAAGATCCTTCGCCGCCGTGCGCGCGACGGTTTGCACCGCGTGCTTGGCACCATCGACGCGCTGGTCGCGGCCGACGGGGCGCAAACCGTCGAAACGTTCCGCGATGGGCAGAATCCATCCGCCTTGGCCGAGGCCGCCATCGCCTGCCGGGCTTACGAACGGCTGGAAGCACGCGGCCACCTTGACGCGATGCTCGCCCGCTACGGCACGCTGCGCCAATACCTGCCAGCCTTCTTCGGGCTGCCGTTCGAAGCCGCCAGCGGCAGCGAGACCCTGCTGCAGGCGGTCGAGGTCCTGCGCGCGCTCGACGCCGGCACCCGCGGCCAGCTCACCACGGACGACCCGCACAGCTTCGTGCCGGCGGAGTGGCGCCCCCACCTGGTCATAGCCAGCAAGGCGGGCGACAAGGCTGCCGGCAAGCTCGACCGCGCCATCTGGGAGATCTCGCTGGCCTTCGCCGTTCGTGACGCGCTTCGTGCCGGCGGGCTGTTCCTGGCGCAAAGCCGCGACCACGTCTCGTTCTGGAACCTAGTCTATGACGACCGGAGCTGGCAGGAGACGCGCGAACAGGCCTACGGGCGCCTCGACCTGCCGGCGGACGGCCAGGTCTTCCTCAACCGCCTCATTGCCGAGTTCGACCGCGCCGCCAGGGCGGCCCAACGCGGCCTGCCTGGGAACAGCTTCGCCGCCATCCGGCATGGCCGGCTCACGCTCAAGCAGCGCGACGCCATGCCGGTCCCCCGCACCCTGCGCGAGCTGCGCGCCACCATCGGCGCCAGCCTCGGGCGCGTGCGCATCGAAGACCTGCTCCAAGACGTCGACGAGTGGTGCAGCTTCACCCGCGCCTTTCAGCCGCTCGGCGGCTACCAGCCTCGCAGTGGCGATCCGCACCGTCCGCTACTCGCCACCCTCATCGCCCACGGCACCAACCTGGGCCTTGCCGCCATGAGCCAGAGCGTCGATACGCTGACCGCCGACGCCCTCCAGGACACCAGCCGCTGGTTTCTGCGCCCCGCCACCATCAAGGCGGCGAACACCGTAATGGTCGACCACCATCACGGCCTGCCGCTCAGCATCCTATGGGGAAACGGCCGCCGCTCCTCCTCCGACGGCCAGCGCTTCGCGGTCGAACGCGACAGCCTGCTGGGCAGTCCCTACCCGCGCTATTTCGGCTACTACGACCGTGCGTTGCAGCTCTATACGCACACCGCCGACCAGCACAGCGTCTACGCCACCCAGGCCATCTCCTGCGCTCCGCGCGAAGCCGGCTACGTGCTCAGCGGCATCCTCGACAACGACACCGCCCTCGACATCCGCGAGCACACCTCGGACACGCACGGCTTCACCGAGCACCTGTTCGGACTCTGCCCGTTGCTCGGCATCGCCTTCATGCCGCGACTGAAAGACTTGCCCGACCAGGTGCTCAGCCGCATCGACCGCATCACCGACTACGGCGCCCTGCAGCCGTTGCTGCGCGGCCGCATCAACGTCGAGCTCATCCTCGAGCAGTGGGACCAACTGGTTCGCCTCGCCGCGTCGCTGAAGGACCGCCTCACCCCGGCCCACATCGTCATGCAGCGCCTGGCCAACGCGAACGCCTCGGACCGCCTCGCCGGGGCGCTGACCCAGCTCGGCCGCCTGATGAAGACTATCCACATCCTGCGCTACATCCAGGAAGCGCCGCTGCGCGACGCCATCCAGCTCCAACTCAACCGCGGCGAGTTCCGCCACATCCTCGCCAAATCGCTGTTCTTCGCTAACTGGGGCAGCTTCCCCTCCGGCGACTACGAGGAGGTCATGAACAAGGCCAGCTGCCTCAGCCTGTTGTCCAACGCGGTCCTGGTCTGGAACACCGTCCACATCGCCCGCATCGTCGGCCAGCTCCGCGCCGCCGGCCACGAGGTGTGCGACGAGGACCTCGCCCGCGTCTCACCCCTCATGCACGCCCACGTCATCCCGAACGGAAGCTACTTCCAGTCACCCCGGCAACGCGCTTCAGCACCCGAACCAGCCATGGCCTGAGGCCTAAACATCCCCAGCCAAACCGCCCCACAACATTGCGTGCAATACGCTACCGTGCAGTTTTACGCAGATGGGCCTTCCGCCCCAGCCTGCCCACCGCGATTACAACCGCCCGACCCCGCGGCCATAAGAGTGGTTCCTGATCGAGTGGCCGAAAGGCGAGCCGAACCGACGAAGTGTTGGCTGTCCACCTTGCCTCCCACAGCGACCCGCCGCGCCATGGTCGATCAGGCCAAGCTGCGCTGGCGCATTGAGCGCGACTATCAGGACCTCAAGTAGGAACTCGGGCTGGGCCACTATGAAGGCCGCAGATGGTGTGGCTTTCACCATCACGCGACGCTTTGCATCACGGCCTATGGGTTCGGGGGTCCGGTAGCAGCGGAACCGAGAGTGCATCTCGGCTCGTAGCATGACAGAAACCAAGGCTTGCCAGAGGTTTACAGGTCATAGATTGATGCACGAGCTGCTGCACTCGGATGCAGTCCAATGATCGCGCTCGGTGCCGGGAGCGGTCCTTTCGCATCAAACGGCGGTTTGATGCACCAACTGCCGCAGCAGCGCCGGTCAAATGCACTTTCGGTTCCGCTGCTACCGGACCCCCGGTTCCTTGTCGCCGAACGCGGCGCTTTCCCCCCCCGAATGGGTTCTGGCCGCCATGCCTCCAAACATCTACCCCACCCGAAAGTCACAGGCCGCGTGGCGCTCCCGATCCGGCCTGAACGCCACGTCGACCTCTCGATGACAACCCTGCGGGCTACCATCGCTCGCGCTCTCACCAGGACACTGCCCCGATGTCCATGCTGTCAGCGATAAGCCGACTATCAGAGCAACTTATGACACAGTAAGACTAGTGCGCGCCCGAGGCGCCGACGGCAGTCTGGTTGCCACCCCTGGGGCCGCTAGGACTGGGCCCTAAGGTGACAAGACCATTCGTCCTGCCACTGGCTGCGGAGTTGGTAACCTCGCCGGCATTGTCCGCGGGATTCGCACCGCTGCCGCCCGCCATGCCGGTGGTGCTGGGACCCACCGGCCCGACGTGGCCAGGGTTTACGGCTCCCGGACCGCCCTGAGCGCAGGCAGCGAGTAGGAATGTCGCTGCTAGGATGATCGAGGCATTGGCTGGGAACACGGGCAGCTCCATCGGGAAGGGTAACGAGGATAAGGGACGAATGGATGGACGAGCCACGATCGTTGTCGATGCGTTCAATATTGGCAATGGATTTGCGACTCAGCGCCCGTTTGAGAGTTCCCTCTGCCAAACCAGTTGGCGTCTTCCGGTGAGCATCGGAGCGAAGCGGCCTTTGTGACCGCAAGCACCGGAACACAACGAAAGCGCGTCAGATGACCGGCAGAGGAGAGTTGTCGGATGGGCTCTCGATCCAGCGCAGGTAGCGCTCGATGGAGGTGGAGAAGGCCTGTTTGGCGCCAGTCAGGATGGAACGCTCCCACAGGGCGCCATAGATGGCGTCAAACGGCCAGGGTTCGAGCGTCGATGCGATGTCGCGGACGGCGCCGGGGCCGAGCGGGATAAAGTTTGGGTAGCTGCGCATAAAGCTGAGGTGCTTTCGGTCGGCGACCACCTGCAGCACGTCACCACTAAGCAACGCGCCACCGCCATCGTTGCCGTTGGCCCAGTGCAGGACCTGGGCGCCCGCGAAATGGCCGCCACAGCGGATCAGGGTCAGGCCAAGTGCGATCTGCTTGGTCTCGCCGTTCCACAAGGCGATTTCCGGGCCGTCGCGCATGATCCATTCGCGATCGGCGACGTGCAAGTGGATCGGCACGCCGCCGAAGGCGCGGCTCCATTCCAGCATTGTAGTATAGTAGTGCGGGTGGGAGATGGCGATACCGGCGATGCCGCCGAGGCCCTCAATCAGCTCGATCATTGTGCGATCAATCAAACTGATGCAGTCCCACAGGATGTTGCCGTGCGAGGTGCGGACCAGGAAGGCGCGCTGGCCGATCGCAAAGCTGGGGCTAGTGCCGATGCTGATAACCTCGCCCTCGTGATGGAAGACAGCCATGTGGGTGCGGCGGAGCTTCGCCAGAGTGGTCCAGGTTTGGCCACCTGGGGGAACATACTGCCGCTCCTCCTCACAGACCGGGCAGTCGGCGCGCGCGGCCTGCGGGTACTGCGTGCCGCACGTGGTGCAGATCAGTTCATCCAAGGGACCTCCTGGGAGCCGGTCGGGCCGGCGGAAAGAGTCGCGGCGGGGATGGCAATGGCAGAGCGCCAAGGAAGGTTAGGCTCGGCCCACACCCGCAAAGGACCCCCTCCCTCAAATATGAGACTCCCTGATCTCATTACTTAAGAGAAGACCTCCCAAGGCTTGCCTTAATCGCCGTCCAGAGGCAGAGCCTCTGGCCTTGCTTGCTTCGGAGCCGCGCCGATCAGGGCACAGTCGCGGATGCGGTTGTCCGCAGTTGCGGCAGGACATGCTCGCCGAAACTTCGCACGCCTGGCACGAAGTCGGGGAAGGTCATGAGCAGACCATCGACGCCCACGTCGCGTTCCAGGGCAGTGATCTTGGCGGCGACGGTGGCGTAGGAGCCATGGATCACAGGAAATCCCATAAAGGCGAGATTGCCTTCCTCGACCGGTGCGTTGAGGCCTTCGAGGAACTGCTGGCTGGTGCCGGCGGGGTTGGTATCCATCGAAGCGCTGCGGATGACGTTGGCGATCGCCTCGCGGTCGGCACCGGCGACGATGTCCTGGCAACGGTCGGCGGCCTCGGCATCGGTACGGGCGGCGATGATGCAAACCAGGGCCAGCATGCCGACCTGGCGGCCTGCTGCATCGGCAGCGCGGCGGAGCGGCTCGGAGATGCGCTTGAGCTTGGCGGCGCCGCCGAAGACGAAGTTGTACTCGGCGTGCCGAGCGGTAAACTCGATGCCCTTGGGTGACTGGCCGGCGGAGACGATCGGGATCTCGCGTGCGGCGGTGGGAGCGCAGCGGCAGTCGTCGAGCTGGAAGAACTCGCCGTGGTGGGTGACGTGGCCATGGCGCCAAAGCGCGCGCATGATGCCGATGTATTCCTCGGTCAGTTCGTAACGGCGGTTATGGTAGTCCTGGCTCGGCCACAAGCCCATCTGGCTGTATTCCGGCCTGTTCCAGCCGGTCACGATGTTGACGCCGGAACGGCCGGCGCTGATGTCCTCCAGTGTCGCGATCATGCGCGCGGCGATCGCAGGATGCACGCCAAGGACGGGCACCGTCGCGTAGAGGTCGATCCGGCTGGTGGCTGCGGCGAGACCCGCGGTCAGTGCAATCGAGTCGAGGCACGAACTCCAGTACCCGGTACTGCCTTCGAAGCCGCGATACTTGATCATCGACAGAATGAAGTCGAGTTCGAGGCGTTCGGCCTCTTGGGTGATGGCGAGCATATGCCCGAACGTTGGCAAGTATTGCGGGCTACGTTCCGATAGAATGTATCCATTCTGGCCGTTGGGCAGAAATACTCCGAGTTTCATCCGTCCCTCTGTATGCGTATGCATCGACGCGTTCCAGGGTGGGCATTGCCATGGCGCGGCGGGCGGCGACAGTGAGCAGCGCCGCATGCGCGCATATCATCAATATGATGCACACCAGGTGACAAATGGAGCATTGCACGGTTGGGGCCGGGTGCGGGTAGAGCCCGTCTCCGGTGCCAGGTGCTAGCGCGACGCGCGGGACCGAACGTAGTTATGTTTGCGCAATGTTGAGTTTGGCATAGGACTTGCTGAGGCATTGAACTCCCAGAACGTGCGCCGTTTGGCGCTGGAGGTCTGGGCGGCTGTTCGCTGGGGCTCACACGGGCAAGGACACGGCGTTGATGGGTCATTTCACGACCGCCTCGATTCCCAGTGCGCAGAAGGCGCAGTTCTGGACTGACACCGTCAGCTCGGCGCTATTCCCGATGGCATCGAATTGCATCAACCCTGCGGGCTTCGACGGTACACTACGCAGCTGGGATCTGGGCGGCGCGTCGCTGTGCTACGTGAGGTCCGGCCCGGTGACATATCGACGCGAGCCCCAGCATCTGGTCAACGACGTAGAGGAGGAAGTGCTGATCAGCTTCTCCGGGCAGACCGAGCTGGTGTTCACGCAGAACGACAAAACGCTGCGCTGCGGGCGCAAGCAGTTCGTGGTACAGCGCGGCCATGCGCCTTACGAGCTGCGCCAGGCGGAGGCGAACGAAATTCTGGTGATGAAGCTGCCGGCCGCGCTGCTGATGCAGCGGCTGCGCTCGCTCGACCGGTATTCCTCGGTGGTGTTCAACGCGCAGAGCGGCGCCGGTGGGCTGCTGCTGGACCTGTTCCGCTCACTGCCGCGCCGGATCGTGGAGGCTGACGAGATCACCCGGCGCGGGCTCACCACCTGCCTGGTCGAGTTGTTGGCGCTGACGATGGAGGGCGACTCACGGGTGCTCGGCAGCGAGCTGAACTCGGTGCAGGCGGGTCACCTGTCACGCGCCGAGCGTTACATCCGGCAGAATCTCGCCAACCGCGCGCTGTCACCCGAGATGGTAGCGCAGGCCTGTGGCATCTCGGTGCGCTACCTGCACCAGGTGTTCAGCACCAGCGGCACGTCGGTCAGCCAGTGGGTGCGCGAGCTGCGGCTGGTCGCGTGCGAGCAGCAGCTGCGCGAGTCGCGCCGCAAGGAGAGCATCGCCGAGATCGCCTACCAGTGGGGCTTCGGCGACCAGGCGCAATTCAGCCGACATTTCCGGGCGCATTTCGGCTGCACCGCCAAGCAGGTGCGCGCCCGGTCCGTCGAGGCGCGCTAAGCCCGCACGATCCTGGGAGCGCTGGTTCGCTTACGCGAGGGCGGCATGCGCGCGGCGGCAAAACTTCGCACGCCCTGGCGCAAGTGGAAGGCGCGTGGGTTGCTACATTGTGCCCAGGTGGCGCGGCCTCTCGGTGGTCAGGCCTGCACGCGCGCCCTACCCTTCGGCCCGGCGGAGCAGACGTCTGGCCGGTATAGCCAAACGGTGCATGGCTTGGATTTTTGAGAGGCGGATCGCATGAGCAGCAGCACGGCCGACCCCGACTACACCTACATCCCCAAGCCCGAGATCGCGACGGCTGAATACCTGCAGCAGGTGCTGGAAGCATACTACATGCGCAAATGGAATCCGAACAAGGACACGGTCGCGGCGGTCAAGAGCTGGCGGGACTGGCCCATGGTCGTGCGCATGCCCAACGTCCCGCACGACTTCACGGTGATGATCCATGAGGGATTGGTCACCGGAGTCACCTCGGGGCTGCCGGAAAACCCGCGCATTCTGTCGGTGATGCTGAGCGACACCATGCAGCGGATCTACTACGACGAGACCACTTCGGCGATCGAGACCATTGCCGGACGGGTGAAGATACGCGGCAACGAGACCGAGCGGCGGCGCATGCTGGCGGCAATCTCCTACCTGACTTGGTAGAAGCCAGGGAGGAAGGCCAGGGGCTTTGTTTCTGGACGCCGCTCGACGCGAGCCTTGAGAGTCCTTGTGTTGGAAAGCCTCAGGTCGCCGGTGTTCCCTGCCGGACGACAGAACGTGTAAGCGTGACCCTGTCCAAGTGATATCAATGGCCGGATATGACGGCCAGTCCAGCAAGCAAGGCCAGGGGCTCTGCCCCTGGACCCCGCCAAAGGCTCGCCTTTGAAATCCAATATTCAAGAAGAGCCGGTCCAGGGGCGGCTCGCCCCTGCCTTGAAGCAGGGGCGGGTCTGGGCAGAGCCCAGCCTTGCTTGTCTGACCGGTCAATGCACAGGACCGTTGGTATAAGTGGAATCGAAGGACCGCCGGCCCTTTGCGGGTCCGGGCAGAGCCAGGCGTTGCTTGCTTCACGCCACCCCGATGACTTCCATTGCCCGGGACAGGTCGATGACGTCGGCGTACTTCTGGACCATGTCAAACAAACTCGCCCGGTGTGCCGGGAACGAGCGGTCGCCGACACAATCCTCGACGACGTAGCAGCGGTAGTTGAAGCTCATTGCGTCGACCACGGTGGCACGCACGCAGCCGCTGGTGGTGCAGCCGGTAATGAGCAGGCTGTCGACGCGCTGCGAAACCAGCCACGGTGCGAGATTGGTCGCGAAAAACATCGAGGGCGCGGCCTTGTCGAGAACCAGCTCGCCGGGCTCAGGCGTGAGGTCGGGCACGATCCCGATCAGCGGCGAGCCAACCACCAGCTTGGCCAGGCTGGGCACCTTCTGCTGGAACACTGCCGGCGGGCCGCCCTCCGGGTAGACGATGCGGGAGAACGCCACCGGTCGGCGTGCGGCGCGGGCGCGCGCGAGCAGGACGCGAGTGGCTTCAATGGCAGCGGCGATGTTGCCGCCGCCGAACGAGCTGGCGTCGGTGAAGCCGTTTACGAAATCGATGACCAGCAGAGCGGCGGGGCCGGGCGGGCCGAGGGATCGGCCGAAGCCCTGACGGGCGTAGATGTCGGGGTCGGTCATGCAGCAGAGCAAGGCCAAGGGCTTTGCTCCTGGACTCCACTGGAGGCTGAGCCGCCAGACTTGCATATGAAAGAGTGGGGTGGCCCGTAATCAGCGGGTGCGCCGCCGGCCCGAAGCCAAGGGGTTCCGAAGGGCTTTGCTCTTGGGCAGGTCTGGCCAGAACCCGACCCTGCTTGCCTTTGTGGCAACGGCCTAGCTCGGGCCTGCCAGCAGTTGCGGCGGCAGCACACCGCTGCGGCTCATCAGCACTACGTCGTGGCCGCTGCCGGCGGTGACGGCCGTCAGCTCGGCGCGGTCGGGGCGTTGCACCTGGGTGAAGCTCGCGCCGCTGTCGGTGCTGTGCAGCACGACGCCGTCAAGCGCGGAGCCGACAACGCTGCCGTCCGGCAGTTGGGCAAGGTCAGTGACCGAGCTGGAGCTGTCAGTCCGGGCACGAGTCCAGGTCAAGCCCTTGTCGGTGCTGCGGTAGATGTTTCCGCGCAGGCCGCCGACCAGCACGGTGCCGTCGGCGAGCGTGAGCCCGGACCAGAACGAGCCGGCGTATCCGGTGTCAATGACACTCCAGCTGGCGCCGTCATCGGCCGAGCGCAGCAGCTTGCCTTGTTCGGCAGCGATCATCAGCACGCCGGAGGTCACCGTAAACACGTCGTAGAAGTTCAGCCCGGTCTTGTCGGCCCCGTGTTCCGGCGGTGGCTTGACGACGTTCCATGTGGCGCCGGCATCGTCGGTGCGCAGCATCAGCGACCACAGGCCGACCGCCCAGGCTGACCGCGGGCCGATGGCGTGCACGCCGAACAGCGGGATGTCGCCCGAAAGGTCGCTGCGCTGCAGCTTCCAGGTCTCGCCAGCGTCCTCGGTGCGCAGGATGATGCCCCAGTTGCCGACCGCCCAACCGTCGTGGGGATCGGCAAAGCTGACGGCGGTCAGGGTGGCGTCGACGGGCACCTGGCGGGCTTGGTGGTACTGCACGCCGCCGTCGTCAGAGAGCAGGATGACGCCCCCGGCGCCGACGGCGACGAGGCGACCGCCAGCATGTGCCACGGCCATCATCGGTGCCTGCTCGGCGTAGGCGGTGACCTCGGCGGGGCGGACGCCGAGGTCCGGGCCGGCGGCACGCGCGGGGAGTGCGGCGCACGCGAAGGCGGCAGCGAGAAGGAACGCGGGAAAGGCCAAAGGCTCTGCCCCTGGACTCCGCCAAAGGCAGGCTTTTGGAGTCCATTTGCTTGAGGGAAGACTTTCCAGAGATCCCTGGCCTTTGGCAGGTCTGGGCAAAGCCCGGCCCTGCTTTGCGGCAGCCCGAGCTCCGGCTTCAGTCATGGGCGAGCACTCCGAGCAGTCGCATCGGCCGGCGGCGGGGGAAGACGATGTCGAGCACCACGGCGAGTGCCGGCAATGTGGTCAGCGCCATCACCAGGTTAACCATGAACATAAAGGCCAGGAGCTTGCCCATGTCAGCCTGAAACTTGAGCGGCGAGAACGACCAGATCGCCACGCCGACGGCGAGCGTGATGGCGGTGAAGATGGTCGCCATGCCGACTTCCTGGATCGCCTGCTGGAGGGCGTCGGCGACCGGCAGGCCGCGGGCAAGGTGCAGCTGCAGCCGGTTATAGATGTAGAACGCGTAGTCGACGCCGATACCGACGGCGAGCACCATCACCGGCAGCGTGGCGACAGTGAGGCCGATGTCGGCGGCTTCCATGAACCAGTAGCCGACGAAGGTGCCGACCGTGAGCGGGGCGCAGCACACGATCATGGCGCGCACGTCGCGGTAGACCAGGAACACCAGGATCATGATGGCCGCGTAGACGTAGAGCAGCATTGGGGTCTCGGCGCGCGAGACCTCGTCGTCCACGGCGGCGATCACGCCGGCGTTGCCGCCGGCCAGGCGCACGGTGATGCCGGGTTCGCGGTGCGCGTTGGCGTAGGCGCGCACCGCGGCGATGACACCCGAGAGCACGACCGCCTTGTGGCTGGAGAGATAAAGGTGGAGCGCAGACATGCTACAGTCGGCGTTGACGTAGCCGCGCACGCGGCGGATTTCCTCGGTAAGGCCGCCGTAGTTGACGGGGTCGATCGGCACCACCGCGATCTTGGGCAGCCCCTCGTTGTAGCCCTCGTTGTAGCTCTCGAGCATGGTGGCGTAGGAGGCGGCGTTGACCACGCCTGGCACGTGGCGCATCGCGGCCGTCAGGCCGGCGACGTAGGTGCCGATGGCCGGGTTGGCGCAGGATTCAGGCGGTGATTCGACGACCACCGAGAGCCAGTCGAGGCCCACGTCGAAGTTGGCGGCGATGCCGACGGCGTCTCGGTTGAAGCGGGCGTCGGTGCGCAGCTCAGGGGCACCCGGCTGCACGGTGCCGACGATGCGGTCACGGCTCTCCCAGGCGGAGACCACGAGCAGGAGCGCGGACAGGCCGACCACGACGAAGGCGCGGCGCGGTGCGGCGATGGCGGCGATCCAGCCGACCAGGCGCGCGCGGTGGGCGTGGCGCAGCATCGCTGCCGCCGCGTAGCCCGGACGGGGACGAACGAACGAGGCAGCAACCGGCAGCATGAACAGGTTGGTGACGATCTTGAAGGCGACGCCGAGTGCTGCCGCGATCGCCAGCTCGCGAATCATCGGGATCGGCACCAGCAGCAGGGTGATGAAGGAGACGAACGCGGTGACCAGCGCGAGGACACCGGGAATCAGCAGGCCGCTGAAGCTGTTGCGGGCGGCCTGCAGCGGGGTGCGCCTGTGCGCGAGCTCGCGGATGATGAAGCTGATTTGCTGCACGCCGTGCGACACGCCGATCGCGAACACCAGGAACGGCACCAGCACGCCGAGCGGGTCAAGCCCGAAGCCCAGCAGGTAGAGCGCGCCGAACTGCCAAACCAGCGAGGTGAGCGAGCACAGAATGGGCAGCAGGGTGAACACGACCGAGCGGCTGTACCAGTAAACCGCGGCGGCGGTGAGCAGCAGGGCGACGCTGCAGAAGCGCAGCACCGAGGAGGCGCCGTCGGCGATGTCGCCGATCTGCTTGGCGAAGCCGATGATCTCGATCTCGTACTGGGCATTCTCGAACGGGATGCGCAGCTTCTGTTCAAGCAGGTAGTTGTAGGCCACGTAGTCGATCAGCTTGCCGTCTTTGTCGCGCTCGTTGATCTCGGCGGTGATCATGGCGCTGGTCTGGTCGCGCGAGACCAGAGAGCCCACGAAGCCGCCGGCGCTGGCGGAGCGGGCGATACCCTCGATCTCGCGGACGTCGAGGCGCTCGGGCGTCATGGTGGCCGCGATCAGCGGGTCGGCGCGGAAGCCTTCCTCGGTGATCTCGTTGACGTAGGTGTTCGAGGTCCACAGCGACTGCACGCCGACCGGATCGACGTTGGGCAGCGACTGCATGGCCTGGGTGACGCGATAGAGCTCCTGCAGGCCGGGCTTGGTCCAGATCGAGCCGTCCCGCGAGTGGACGACGACGGTTAGCCGGTTGGCGTTGAACAGGTCATGGCGGTACTGCAGGAACGTCTTGATGTATTCGTGGCCGGTCGGCAGCTGCTTCTCGAAGCCGGCACTCATGCGCAGCTGCATGCCGAACCAGCCCATCACCAGCGTGAGCGCCAGCAGGAGGCTCAGCACCAGGCGGCGGTGGCCGAACAGCAGGGTCTCGATCCGGGCGACAAGGATGTTCAAGTGCGATGCTCCAGGAAGGCTGGATCGGTCGGAGCCTGTCGGCAACTTACCCGTGCCGAAGCGGGTGGAGTGGCTTTACGAGCACCGCTCCACAGAGTCGATAGAATACAGTTTGCATGGTGTTCAGGGCCTATCTCGGCGCACTTCCTGAAGAGAGAGCTGCATGGTTCCATGAGCGTCAGAGGTGGGCGACCCTTCGGATCATGAGCACCAGAGCACGGATCGTGTCGGGTCGCCCTGCCGCCTATGCGTCGTGAGACGGGCACTCAGAAGTTGTATGACACAAAGCCGCCGAGCAGGCTGCGGTCCGAGTAGAACTGCTCCGAGGGCTGCGAGCCGCCGAAGTATTTGGTAAAGTTGAGGCCAGCCTGCCAGACTGACGGATTCTGGTTGAACAGAACGTAGAAATTCACCGACTGCGCGTTCTGCAGGTAGTTGGCCGAGAAAGTGGGCGTGTCGCCGAACAGCGAGCGGAAGTAGGTGATGCCGGGCGTGACCTGCCAGCCGCTGATCAGCGAGCCGTCATAGGTCCAGTTGAAGTCGACGATGGCGCCGCCGGAGCGGGCGGTGCCCACCCCTTCGGGGGTCGCCTTGGCGGTGGCGGCGTTGTTCAGCCAGTTGACGTAGGCGGCGTCAGGCAGCTGCTCAACGGTGACGCCGTTGACGGTCTGGAACATGCCGCGCGGGTTGACGCCGGGATAGTCGGTACCCACGCCCTCAATCGACAGGAAGGCGGTCTGTGCGTGCAGCGTATGCATGATGCGCGGGTAATCGCTGGGTGCCAACTGGAGCAGGGCAGTCAGGTGCAGCTCGTACTTCTGCTCGTCCTTGTAGAGTGGGCAGCGGCCCGATGGCACCGGGTTGACGTTGACGTTGCCGTCGAGTGGCAGGCCGGGGGTAAAGCAGGCGCCCAGGGTGATGGCGTCTCGTGGGCGGTACGACAGCTCGCCGCCGATTGCCCAGTTGCCCGCCGGGAAGTTGGTGCTGATACCATACAGCTGCCGGTTGGTGCGGAAGCCGTACTGGTAGGCGATTCCTGCCGAGGCGCCAGGGTCAGCCAAGATGGTCGCGACCGGCGACTTGTCGTGGTAGTTGAGGAAATAGGCGCCGACGTCGATCGCGCTGTTGGGTATCTTGTAGTGACCGGACACACCGAATTGGCCTTCCTGCGGCGGGTTCCGGTCGAGCAGGACAGGAGCCGCGACGACGCCCGGTATCTGGCCCGCGACAAGGGCGTTGTTGAGCGCGGTCTGCCCGTTGCGGCTGAGCAGGCGCTGCCCGATGGCGCCGGCGAGGCCGCCCGGGTCCGAGCCGTAGGCGTTGAAGTTCGAGGTCGAGAAGGTGATCGGGTCGCGGATGCCGTTGCCGTAGCTATCAGTAAACGACCAGTAGGTGCCGACTGGCGGGTAGATCGTCTTGTTCCAGGCAAATTCGTAGTAGCCCTCGACATTGAGACCGGAAGCAATGCTGCCGGCGAGGCTGAGCATCGGCGCGGGCAGCACATATTCCTTGATCTGCGCGCCCGGGATGAGGGATTTCTGGTAGTCGATGGCGTTGGTGGCATCGATGCCGCCGGTTAAGAATAGGCTCTCGCCCCAGTTGATGACCTGGTTGCCAAGACGGGCGCGCCAGCTCTGATTGCCGAGCTGAAATTGCTTGGCGACCCAGAGGTCGAGCAGCTGGCCGGGGTAGACGATCTGCTCCTGCGCCGAGTCGTTCAGCTTGGTGCGGTCGGTGCTGGCGGCGGCGAAGTCATACAGGTAGCTGCCGCGGGCAAGTGCGGTGATGCCCTCTTTCTGGTCCTTGACCAGGATCTCGGTAGTGCCCTTGAGGTAGTCGGTGAACAGCTGACCGGCTTTGTAGTTCAGGTCGCCGTTGTCGGCCGCCGACCATTGCTGGGTATTGGCCTTGCCGCCGCAGCTGAACTGCGTGGGGTCGCCGGTAAGCGCGCAACTCGGCTCGTTGACCCGCATGCCGAAGCCCCAGGTGGCGGTGCTGTCGATCGAGACGTGCACGTCGCCGAACTGGTACTCAAGCGCCTCGGCTGGAGGCGCGAACAGGCCTGCACCCGCAAGCACGGCCACCGCGGCAACGAATTTTGTATTCAAGAGGCGCACGGCGGTTTCCCCTTCGAACGATAAGCTTA
>CAXSFF010000005.1:0-16171 GCA_964236035.1 uncultured Acetobacteraceae bacterium | reverse complement strand
GCGGCGCTGCCCAGCGTGGTGGCGGGGCTGGTCGGCGGCGTGGTGATCGCCGTGCCCACCTCGGTCGGCTACGGCGTGGCGGCGGGCGGGCACGCGGCGCTGAATGCGATCCTGGCCAGTTGCGCGCCCGGGATCGTCACCGTCAACATCGACAACGGCTACGGCGCGGCGTGCGCGGCGTTGCGCGTGCTGGGTTGCAACAGGAGCTGACACCATGGAACGACGCGACTTCATCAAGGCGGTGGGCATGGCGGCTGCCGTCGGCGCGGCCGGCCCGGCGGACATCGTGGCGGACACTACCCAAGGCGGCCAGGTCAAGCCGACCGGATATGTCACGTCGAAGATCGCCGAGCATCCGGACATGAAGTACCGCCCGCTCGGTGCCACCGGCGAGCGGGTCTCGCTGGTCGGCATCGGCGGCTTCCACCTGGCCAAGCCCGGCGGCGCCAACTCCGACGAGGCCGTGCGGATCGTGCACGCGTCGATCGATGCCGGCATCAACTTCTGCGACAACTGCTGGGACTACAACGGTGGCGAGAGCGAAATCCGGCTCGGCCGCGCGCTGGGCCAGGGCGGCTACCGCGACCGCACCTTTCTGATGACCAAGATCGACGGCCGCACCGCGAAGGCGGCGATGACCCAGTTGGAGGAGTCGCTGCGGCGGATGCAGACCGACCACGTCGACCTGCTGCAGTTCCACGAGATCATCCGCATGGACGACCCGGAGCGGGTGTTCGCCGACGGCGGCGCGCTGGAGGCGGTGCTGCGTGCGCGCGAACAGGGCAAGCTGCGCTACATCGGCTTCACCGGCCACAAGAGCCCGGCGATCCACCGCCACATGTTCGACGTCGCCGACCAGCACAACTTCCACTTCGACACCGTGCAGATGCCGCTCAACGTGATGGACGCGCATTTCGACAGCTTCGAGCAGGGCGTGCTGCCGGTGGCGCTGGCGCACGGCACGGCGGTGCTGGGCATGAAGGCGTTCGGCGACCCGTTCATCCTGGACAGCAAGGTCGCCAGCCCGATCGAGATGCTGCAGTACCCGATGAGCCTGCCGATCAGCATCCAGATCACCGGCGTCGACAAGATGGAAATCCTGCAGCAGGCGTTGCAGGCGGTGCGCAGCTTCCAGCCGTTCACGCCGCAGCGGCGGGCGGAGCTGCTGGGCCGGACGGCGGACGCGGCGCGCGACGGCAAGACCGAACGCTACAAGACCAGCACGCATTTCGACGGCACGGTGCAGAACCCGCAATGGCTGGGGTGATCTAAACTGCTCCTCCTCCCCTTGCGGGAGGAGGCCGGGAGGAGGGGTGCCAACGACACGAGTTGCGGCGCGTGGCCACCTCTCCCCTGGCCCCTCCCGCAAGGGGAGGGGGAAAGATAGGGGCTGTCGCGACTGGTTCAGCGCCGCCAGCCCAGCAGGGCGCGTTCCGCCGCCGACGTGCCCCAGAACACGCCGAGCGCCACCAGCACCGACAGGATGGTCGCTGCCCATAGCAGCTCCACCTCGCGCAGGTCGCCGGAGCTGAGGATCAGCATGCCCAGGCCGGGCGCGCCGGTGAGCCACTCGGACAGCATGGCCCCCAGGATGGCGCTGCCGCCGGCGACGCGCAGCCCCGTGAACAGGAACGGCATCGCGTACGGGATGCGCACGTAGCGCAGCTGCTGCCACCGGGTCGCGCCCGTCACCAGCATCAGCTCGACGGCGTTGCGGTCGGGTGCCGCAAGCCCGCGCATCAGGTTCACATACAGCGGGAAGAACGAGACGATGGTGACCACGATCACGCTGGTGCCGATGCCGCGCCCGACCATCAGCATGATCAGCGGCGCAATGGCGGTGACGGGTGCGGAGCGGAACGCGACCACCAGCGGCAGCGACGCCTGCGCCAGCCGCCGCGAGCTGGTGAAGGCCAGCGACAGCGCGACCGCGAACACGCCGCTGATGCCCAGCCCCAGCATCGCCGAGCCGAGCGTATAGCCTGCCCGCGCCAGCAGCACCCCGGCATGCGCCATCGCCGCCGCCAGCACGCTGGCAGGCCCCGGCACCAGGTATTGCGGGATGCCCCAGATTGCGATCATCGCGCGCCACGCCAGCACCAGGCCGACCAGCACGGCCACGCGCACGCCGGTCTTCATTGCGCCAACTCGGCGGGGCGGTCCCAGAACACCACGGCGCGCTCCACGGCGGCCCAGAACGCGTAGCCGCCGCCGGCCAGCACGCAGGCGGCGATCACCGACAGCCACACCGTCGGCGGATCGTAGGAGAACAGCGCGTTCAGCATCAGCGCGCCGACGCCGCGCTCGGCCCCTGCCCACTCCGCGGTGATGGTGCCCAGCACGGCGGCCGGCGCCGCGACCTTGAACCCGGCGAACAGGTAGCCCGCCGCCGCCGGCAGGATCAGGTAGCGCAACCGTTGTAACGGGCTGGCGGACAGGGTGTGGAACAGCTCGCGCTGCCGGGCGTCGACGGCGCGGAAGCCCTGCATGGCGCCGGCCAGCATCGGGAACTGGCTGGCCAGCACGGCGATGACGATCTGGGTGGACGGCCCCGTGCCAAGCCAGGTGGCGAGCAGCGGCGTGGTGGCGATGACGGGGATGCTCTGCAGCGTGGCGCCCAGGTTGTAGATCGGCGCGAACGCCGCCACCATCACGGCAGCAAGGCCGGCGCCGGCCAGCGCCAGCACGGCGGCGATGGCGAAGCCGGCCGCCGCCTTGGCTAAGGTGGGCGCCATGTTGAGGAGCAGCAGCGACGGGTCGGCCCGGAACGCCGCCCACAGCATCGACGGCGCCGGGATGAACACGGGCAGGCCGCCCAGCCGGTACAATACCTCCAATGCCGCCAGCAACAGCGCCACGATCGCCATCGGCAGCACGGCGCGGGTCATTTCAATAAGCCTCGACGCTGGCCCGTTCGGCAGGCGCCTCCTCGCCGAACAGGGCGTCGCGGACGGCGTTGACGGCCTCGAAGAACGCCGCGCCGCGCATCATCGCCAGCGTGCGCGGGCGCGGCAGCGGGACCTCCAGGCTGGCCACCACCCGGCCCGGGCGCGGCGACATCACGGCCACGGTGTCCGACATGAACACGGCCTCGGCGATGGAGTGCGTCACCAGCAGCGCCGTGGTGCGGCTCTCGGCCCAGATCCGCAGCAGCTCGAGGTTCATGCGCTGCCGGGTGATCTCGTCGAGCGCGCCGAACGGCTCGTCGAGCAGCAGCACGTCCGGCGCCAGCACCAGGGCGCGGGCGATCGCCACGCGCTGCTGCATGCCGCCCGACAGCTCCGACGGCAGCGCGCGGGCGAAGCCGGCCAGGCCGACCAGCTCCAGCAGCTCGTCCGGGGTGCGGCCGGAGCGGCGCAGGCTGCGGCGGCCGACCACGTCGAGCGGCAGGGCGACGTTGGCCAGCACGGTGCGCCAGGGCAGCAGGGTCGGCTGCTGGAACACGAAGCCGATCGCGTGCGCCTGCCGCGCGGCGCGGGGCGGCGCGCCGCCGATGGTGATGCGCCCGGCGCTGGGCGGCAGCACGTCGGCGATCAGCCGCAGCAGGGTCGACTTGCCGCAGCCGCTCGGCCCGATGATGGAGGTGAAGTGCCCCGCCGGCACCACCAGGTCCACGTCCTGCAAGGCGGTGACGGTCTCGCCGCGGCGCTCGAACCGCATGGCGGCGCCGGCGATGCTGATCTCGCGCGACATCGCCTAGCCGCACCGATGCAGGCCGGCGGCGTAGAAATCCTGCATGCGGGCGCGGATGCGGGCGTTGACCTGCTGCCAGGACTTGAACTCGGCGGCGCCCTGGCGGACCTGCGCGTCCAGCTCGCGCTCGATCCCGGGCAGGTCGACGCCCAATACGACGCCGTCGCGCACCACCTGGCGCCCTGCCACCACCATGCCGGCGATGTGCCGCCGGGTCGCGCGGTGCGCCAGCAGGCCGGCTTCGTCCGTGTCCACCACCACGTCGCCGGAGAACCCGGCGTAGTCGAGTTCCAGCAGGTCGGCTGGCGCGCCCGCGATGAGCGGCCCGCCGGCCAGCCCGCTCACCGCCTCGCGCCCCGTCTGGCAGGCGGCCTGCAACAGCGCGCCGAGCGGCATGCCGTCGTCCAGCCCGCGCCCGCGGTGCAGCATGTAGGCAAGGCGGAACTCGCGCAGCGCGTCGTCGTCGTCGTCCATGCTGAAGCCGTCCAGCCCCGTCGCGACCCGCACGCCGTGGCGGTGCATCGCCGTCATGTCGGTGATGCCATTGCGCAACACGAAGTTGGAGCTGGTGTTGACGCTGACGATCACGCCACGCTCCGCCAGCAGTTCGAGTTCCGCCGGGCGCAGTTGGGTGCCGTGCGCCAGCGACAGCCGCGGCGACAGCAGGCCGATCTCGTCGAGGTAGCGCACGGGGCCTTGCGGGAAGGCGTGGTCCAGGTACTCGCGCTGCAACGGCGACTCCAGCAGGTGCATGTGCACCCGGCGGCTCGTGGCGGCGGACCGCTCCGCGACCAGGCGCAGCAGCGGGTCCGAGCACCATTCCAGGCCGTACGGGCCGTATTGCACCGTCACCAGGCCGCCGCCGATCTGGTCCGCCAGTTCGTCCACCAGGCGGATTTGCTCCGCGGGCGGCACGGGCGCGCGCAGCAGCTTCTCGCGGGCCAGGGCGCGGTCCGCCGGGTCCAGCCGGTCGAGCAGCACGGCATCCGGCGCGTAGCCGAGCGGGTTCTGGTCGCGCAGCGCCACGGCAATCGCCACCCGCACGCCGATGTCGCGCGCCGCCCGGGCCACGATGGCCAGCTCCTCGCCGACGCGGCTGGCGTCCTGCGGCCGGGTGTAGTGCACCATGATGGAGCCAAGCCCGCCGCCCGCCTGCCGCGCCAATGCCGCGGCTGCGACCAGGTACGGATCGACCGCCGGCAGCCCCGTCATGTACAGCAGCCACAATTCCAGCGGCATGTCGAAGCCGCCGATCGAGATTGGCCGCACGCCGCGCACATGGTCATGCGCGTTGGCCAGCGGCGGCATCAACAGGGTCTTCGTCTCCGAACCCGGCTGGTCGCCCATGATCGCGTCGGCGCGCAGTTCCAGCACGCCGGGCCGCGCGGTGCAGCCGCCGCAGCAATCCAGCACGCGCCCGGCGAACCTCACGCGGCCTGCGCCTCGCCGATGAAGGACGGGTCGCACAAATCCTTCACCGTCCAGTCGCCATGGACCATGTCGACCTTGCGGTAGACCTCGATCATTTGCGCGAACAGGTCCGTGTTCAGCGACAGCAGGCCCTGGCTGGCGCCGAGCCCGGCCTCGATGTACGGCGTGCTGGCGAGGATCTCGGCGTGCTGGGCGGCGTAGTTGAGGCCGGGCGCGCCGTAGGTCTCGACCATCAGCTTCGTCGTCTCGTCCGGATGCGCCAGTGCCCATTGCCAGCCCTTGATCGCGCCGCGCAGGAAATCCACCACCAGCTTGCGGTTGGCGTCGAGGAAGTCGGCGCGGCCGTAGATCACCCCTGTGGCGTCCGGCAGCCCGTGGTCCTGGGCGTTGTAGACGTGGATGTCGACGCCGCGGGTCTGCAGCATGACGCCCTGGTTGGTGGAGTAGCCGACATAGCCGTCGATCTGCCCCGCCACCAGGCCGGCCGGGTCGGGCGAGGCCGGCACCAGGTTGACGGAGGCGGGGTCGAGCCCGGCGGACTGGATCAGGTTCACCACCAGGGCGCGGCCCGAGGTCGGCGTGGCAATGGTCTTGCCGACCATGTCGCGGGCGCTGTCGATCGGCTTGCTGGCCAGGCTGATCACGCTGTACGGGCTTTTCTGGAACATCATGCCGATGATGCGGATGGGGATGCCGTGGTCGCGCGCCAGCAGCAGCGACCCGGACGGCCGGTCGCCCAGCCCGGAGCGCCCGGCGGCGACGTTGGCGATCGGGTCCATGGTCGGGCCGCCGGAGACGAAGGCCGGGTCGACGCCGGCCGCCTTGAAGCTGCCGATGTCCAGCCCGGCGAACAGGCCGCCGTACTGGATGCTCTTGATCCACGACAGCTGAAACGATAGCGGCACTGAAGTTTGAGCCGACGCCCGTGCGCCGGCGAGCGACAAGGCCGCTCCCGCCTTGATGAAGGACCGCCGTGCTAGAACACCCATCTCTGCCGTCTCCTATTGCCGCCGCGGATACGCTGCAATCGACATGCCACCGCGTATGACACATGGCGGAGCATGGCGACGATCCGCGCCAAAGCTCATGCATCCTAGTCATACCAACAGCATTGAAGGCTGACCTACACTTCTCCTCCCCTTTGCGGGAGGAGACCGGGAGGGATGGCCGCCAACCACGCCTGGTCCTCACCGGCATCGGCCTGGGGTTGCTGACGCTGTTCGGCTTCTGCCCGACGTTCTACCGCTGCCGCCGCAACGGAGCGCCGCCGCAGGCTAACGTTAGTGGCAAGCACCGTAGCTGGTGACGACCGGCTTTCTGTCCGCGCCGCCATCGGGCAGAACAGCGTGTCGACGACGAAACGGCATCCGGGTCCTGGCGACCGTGGTCGCCGAGCACAGGGAACCCTGCGAATATGACGCTGCCTTCGTCAGAGGCCGAACTGACCTACCGCATGTATCATACCGACACCGTGCACTGGCCAGCTTTCCTGGGCGGTCGAGTTTGCGCATGCCGTTTCACGGATCGACACCGGAGTACGGCGAGCAAGCTGGTTCCGGGCGACAGATTCGTGGCTTACCTGAAGGAGCGGAAGAGCTTCTGCGGCATCCTGGAGGTGACCGGTCCCAGTTTGTGGTCGGATGCTGATCCGGACTACCCGGTTCAGGTGCCGGTTCGCCCAGTCTTGCTTAGGGATGCCAACGACGCGGTTCTTGTCACAGATGATGAGGTCTGGCGCGTCTTGACCTACGGCAGGGACATCAAGCACGGTTCGCAGAGCTGGCCGGCGAAGGTCGGTACGCGCGGTGACATGTGGCCCCTCAAGCCCGGTGTTGGAGACGGCCTGCTAAGGCTGCTCCAGCGACACGGGCCGGATGCGTTGTCAGACATCGATTCTGCGGAACTTCAAGACGTTCGTCTCTACATGATGCGCAGCATCAAGGCCCGGAGCGGCCAGGATGCGTTCAGGCGGGCTTTACTGGAAGCGTACAACGGTCGCTGCGCTATCAGCGGGTGTGCGGTGCTTGAGGTTCTCGAAGCCGCGCATATCATCCCGCACCAGGGGATTGCGAGCCAGGTTCCGAGCAACGGCTTGCTGCTCAGGGCGGACCTCCACGCGCTGTTCGACTGCGGCCTGATCACTGTGGAGCCGGTTAACCGCGTGGTGGTGATCGCTGCCCGGCTCGCCGGTTCCGCCTACACTGAGTATGACGGCCGCCCACTCGCAGGCGTCTCTCTGCCCGAAGCCAGGCCTAGCGGGGAGGCGCTTCGGTTGCACTTCGCCGCCGCGCGGGCAGGCATCGCGGCAGCGATGACGTCAAAGCGGCTTAAGCCTTGAAGAACAACACGAGTGAAGTTCCGGGAGCGGCATCTGGCTCCCCGCGGTTCCTGCGTGGAGCACGGCGGCTTTGACCGGGCTACGTTGCCGACATCGTACGCTTTTTCGAGCAGGCGTTGCAATGACCGAGTGCTGGCAGCGCCTTGGCAGCGGTGGCCGCCGTGCTCGACTCCCCGACCACTCCATGAGCAATGTGGCGGCTATGCCCATCGAACTCGGCCTCGACACGTTCGGCGACGTCACCGCGGGTGCCGATGGCCACGCCCTGCCATACGCACAGGTCATCCGCAACGTGATCGCCGAGGCGGTGGTCGCCGACCAGGCTGGCGTCGACTTCTTCGGCGTCGGCGAGCACCACCGCGCCGACTTCGCCATATCCTCGCCCGAGGTCGTGCTGGGCGCGATCGCCAGCCGCACGGAGCGCATCCGCCTTGGCTCCGCCGTCACCGTGCTGAGTTCGGACGACCCGGTGCGGCTGTTCCAGCGCTTCGCCACGCTCGACGCCGCGGCGGACGGGCGGGCGGAGGTCATCCTGGGCCGCGGCTCGTTCACCGAGTCGTTCCCGCTGTTCGGCTTCGAGCTGTCGCAGTACGAGGCGCTGTTCGAGGACAAGCTCGACCTGTTCGCGGCGCTGATCAGCCAGGAGTCCGTGACTTGGCATGGCGCCACGCGGCCGCCGCTGACGGAGCAGCGCGTGTTCCCCACCATCGAGACGGGGCGGCTGAAGACCTGGATCGGCGTCGGCGGCAGCCCGGAGTCGGTGGTGTGCGCCGCCCGCTACGGCCTGCCGCTGATGTTGGCCATCATCGGCGGCGACCCCCGGCGGTTCCGGCCGTACGTGGACCTGTACCACCGCGCACTCGACCAGCTCGGCAAGCCCGTGCAGCCGATCGGCGTGCACTCGCCGGGCTACGTCGCGGACACGGACGCGCAGGCGCGTGCGGAGTTCTGGCCCGACTACAAGCGGATGCGCGACCGCATCGGCGCCGAGCGCGGCTGGCCGCCGATGGGGCGGGCGGAGTTCGAGCGGGAGGCCGACTCCGGGTCGCTGTACATCGGCTCGCCGGAGACGGTGGCGCGCAAGATCGCCGCGACCGCGCGTGGCCTCGGCATCGCCCGCTTCGACCTGAAATACAGCGCCGGGCCGTTGCCGCACGAGAAACTGGCGCGCTGCATCGAGCTTTATGGCAGGTCGGTGATCCCGATGGTGCGCGACCTGCTCGCCGCGGCCTGAACCGACGTCACCAATGGAGTTTGCGATGAAGAGACTTGCCGATCGGACGCTGGCCGGGTTTGCCGCGCTCATGCTGGTTGCGGCGCCGCTCGCGGCCCGCGCCGACGACACCACGCCGAAGGGGGGCACCGTGAAGGGCGCCGTGGTCGGCGGCGTCGCCGGCCACATGATGGGCGGCCACACCAAGACGGGAGCGGCCGTCGGCGCCATGGCAGGCCACCACGAGAAGGCCAAGTCGCAGCAGAGCATCGACGCCGGCGGCAAGCCGTAGGCGGACAGGCGGGGAGCGCCATGGCACTCCCCGCCGACCCTCAGACCTGCTTCAGCTCATCCAGGTTCACCGATCCGTTCTGACTGGTGAACGTCAACGAATGGCTTCCGCCCCCCTGTTGCGACACGCCGCTGATGTGGTGGTCGCCGCTGTCGTAGGTGGTGAGCTTGCCGTCCTGCTCGATCAGCAGACGCTGTTTGTCCGGGAAGAAGGCGTAGCGCAGGCTGTTCTGCGACCCGCTGGTGGAGGGCTGGCCAAGGTCGTCCGGCCACCATGCCTTGCCGCCCGACATCGGCTGCATCGGCTTCATGGGTTCCATCGGCTTCATCGGCGCCGTTGGCTTCATCGGTTCCATTCTCATCCTACCTTCGTGTTGACAGACTCGTTCCGCTACGTGACAGGCCCTCGAAAGTTCACCGGCAGCGGCGGCCTGCACCCGAGCCAGACCCGATCATCAGGAAATATCAGCGATGCGCCACAACAAGCTGGGCCGAACCGGCCTTTTCGTCTCCGAGCTGTGCCTCGGCACCATGACATTCGGCGGCACCGGCGACATCTGGGGCAAGATCGGCGGCCTTGACCAGGCCGATGCGGAGCGCCTGGTCGGCCGCTCGCTCGATGCCGGCATCAACTTCATCGACACCGCGGACGTCTATTCGGATGGAATGTCGGAGCAGATCACCGGGCAGGCGCTGCGCAACCTCAAGACCCCGCGGGAGAGCGTGGTGGTCGCCACCAAGGCGTATGGGCCGACCGGCCCCGGCGCCAACCAGCGCGGCGCCTCACGGGTGCACCTGATGGACGCCGTGAAGGCCAGCTTGAAGCGGCTACAACTCGATCACGTAGACCTGTACCAGGTCCACGGCTTCGATCCCGCCACGCCGATCGAGGAAACCGTGCGCGCACTCGACATCCTGGTGCAGCACGGTCACGTCCGCTACGTCGGCGTCTCCAACTGGGCGGCCTGGCAGGTCATGAAGGCGCTGGGCATCGCCGAGCGGCAGGGCCTGGCGCGGTTCGAGACGCTGCAGGCGTACTACACCCTGGCCGGCCGCGACCTGGAACGCGAGATCGTCCCCATGCTGCGCAGCGAGGGCGTCGGGCTGATGGTGTGGAGCCCGCTCGCCGGCGGCCTGCTCAGCGGCAAGTACGGCCGCGGCCAGGACGCCGACCCGGATGCCCGGCGGGCGAAGTTCGACTTCCCGCCGGTGGAACGCGAGCGCGTCTATGCCTGCATCGACGCCATGCGGCCGATGGCCGACGCCCGCGGGGTTTCCGTGGCGCAGATCGCGCTGGCGTGGCTGCTGCACCAGAAGGTGGTCAGCAGCGTCATCATCGGCGCCAAACGGCTTGACCAGCTCGACGACAACATCGCCGCGACCGACGTCGAGCTGACGGAGCCGGAGCTTGATGCCCTCGCCGGGTGCAGCGCGCTGCCGCAGGAATATCCGGGCTGGATGTTCGAAAACCAGGCGGCGCGGGCGAAGCAGCTTGCCGAGGCTGGCCGCGGGACCGCACGCTAGCGGCCGGAACATCCAGTTCCGGCCGCCTGGACGGGCGATCAGCGCGTCGCGCTGCGGCCGGTGATGGCGTGGTAGATGAACAGCACCACGATGGCGCCGATGACGGCGACGACCATGCTGTAGATGTTCAGCCCCGTCACCGGGTCGGCCCCGAAGAACGAGAACAGGAAGCCGCCGACCACGGCGCCCACAATGCCGAGGATGATGTCGACCAGCACGCCCTCGCCAGTCTTGTTGACGATCTTGCTCGCGATGAACCCGGCGATCAGGCCGAGGATGAGCCAACCTATTATCGACATGTCGTGAACCTTTCAGAGTGGACCGCCCGGCACGGCGCCGGGCGGATTGACGATAGGCTAATCATACTGGCGGTTTCTTGCTCCCGTCTCCTTGCAGGCTACGGGATGCACACACGTGTGGAATATAAGGCTATCGCAATCCCGACTGGCTGAGAAACTCAAGTTCCTTAGCGTAATTTCGTTTAAGCTTTAACTTGCGAAATGATGCGTGTGCATCCCGTAGCCCGCAAAGGAAGAGAGTCAGAGATCGTTGCCGCCGGTATCAAATCTTCGGCGCGCGCGGGTCGATGGCCTTGGCGTCGCCGGAGATTTGCATGATCTCGACGTCCTCGCGGCGCACCGTGTCGCGCACCGTTTCGACCCGGTCGGCGACCTGCTTGCGCAGGGTGATCTCCTCGATGAGGCGGGCGGTCTTGGACACCACGGCCTCCTCCGCCGTCTCCGTCATCTCGATGGTCTTGTCGGTGAACGCGGCGCCCGTGAGCGGACGGCCATCAGTCACTGGGCGGCGGTCCAGCATGACCTTCTCGCTGTGCAGGGTGACGGTCTGCTCGACCGGCGTCTCCACGACGAAGCGGCGGATGCGGGTGCCGCCGCGGTTCACCACGCGCTTGCCGACCGTCAGGCTCTCCTCGGCAAGCTGGATGGTGTCGGCCGCGGCAACGGGCGCCGCGGCCGACATGGCGGCCTGGTTTATGGGAGCCTGGGTCAGGCCATAGCCGGTGGCGCGGTCGTCGATGTCGACCGGATGGTGGCTTTCCAGGATTTCAAGGATCCGCTCCTGGTGCGCCTCGGGGGCGCTGACCGAAACGATGGTCGAGCCGCCCTCGATGCTGCGGTCATAGACGGCGGTGTCGTGGTCCGGCTCGCCGCCGAACAGGGTCGCCCAGAAGCCCGGCTCGCGCATCGGCGCGCCGGCGGCGGTGCGGGCGCCCGTGGTGACGGCGGACACGCTGCCGGCCTCGGCATGGCGGCTGATGGCAGAGTCCGGCACGCCGGCCGCCTGCAGGTCCGCGATGGCGGCCTCGGCGTGAGCCGCGGTGTCGTAGACGGCAACGATGGTCTCGTCGGTCATGGCTCGTCCTTGGTGGCGGCGTGTCGGCGTCGCGGGCTGCGAACCGTGCCGCGCCTGGGCGCAACAAATTATTATCTTGCCACCAAGTCCAGCGAATATTTAACCTGCTGCTCACTGTTCTACTACAGTGCTTTTATACTACGCGATAATGATCTTTATACTAGCCCGATTTCCTGCGCCGGGATTTCGCCGCGGGAACACGGGGTTGCACCGCCCCCACCAGGCCCCGTTCCCGCGCCCACACCACCACGGCGCTGCGCCGGTGCACGCCGAGCTTGGCATAGATCGCGGCGATGTGATTGCGCAGCGTGTTGCGGCTGATGCCGAGCTTGGCCGCTATCGCGTCGTCGGGCAGGCCCTGCGCCACCAGGCCGAGCACCTCGCGCGCCCGTGCCGGCAGCGCCGCCAGCTCCGGCTGCTTGCCCGGCGAGCCCTTGGCGCGGTTCAGCGTCGCCAGCTTCTCGACGATCTTCTGCCCGAGCCAGGAGGTGTCCTGCATCACCGACTGCACGGCGGTCAGCAGCTCCGTCTCCGTCTGCTTGCGCTCGGTAATGTCGAGCATGACGCTGAGCACGCAGCGCTCGTGGTGGATTTCCACCGTGTCGGCGGACAGCAGGTAGTCGCACAGCACGCCGTTCTTGGAGCGCAGCTGGATGTCGACGCTGCCCACGTGCCCCGCCTGCCGGATTTGGCGTTCGAGCGCGTCGCGCAGCTCGCCCTGGCCCCACATCTCGACCTCCGCCTCGCCGCGGCCGACGATCTCCTCCCGCCGCCACCCCGTCGCCACCGTGAAGGCGTCGTTCACGTCCAGGATGCGCAGGCCGTCCAGCGCCAGGATCGCCATCGGGCCGGGCGCCATGCGGAAAGCCTTGGCGAAGCGCTCCTCGCTTTGGCGCAGCGCGTCCTGCGCCTGCTGTCGCGGGTGCAGGTCGGCGAAGGTGAACAGCATGCAGGCCTGGTCGCCGATCTCCAGCGGCTGGCCGCCGAGCAGCACCGTCTTCTCGCGCCCGTCCGGCAACAATAGGCAGCCCTCCATCTGCGGGATGGTGGACCCGGCGTGCAGCCGCTTGATGGCCAGGTCGCGCTTCTCGGCGCCGCGCAGCACGTCGATCTCGTGCATGGAGCGGCCGATCAGCGCATCGCGGTGGTAGCCGGTCAGCTCCATGAAGCCGTGGTTGACCTTGACGTAGCGCATGTCCGAGAGGCGCACGATGATGGCGGGCGCCGGGTTGGCTCCGAAGGCGCGCTCGAACCGCTCCTCGGCGTTGAAGCGCTCGGTCTCGTCGTCCAGGATCACCACCAGGCAGTCGGTCTGTCCCGCCGGATCGGTCAGCGCCATGGTGCGGACCTCGTGCACCCAATGCCTGCCGTCCGAGCGGCGGGTGACCTCGATCAGCGCCTTGTCGATGGCGTCGCCGGCGAGCAGGCGCTGGATCGGGTATTCGGACGGGGCCAGGTGCTTCTGGTTGCGGTAAGAAAGCTGGTAGCGGGCGCTGTAGCCGGCTGCCGTGCCGCCAAGCTCCTCGATGCTGCCGACGCCGTGCAGCGCCAGCGCCGTGTCGTCGGCCCAGCACAAGGTGCCGTCGGGCTCGACCAGGATCACCCCCTCGGTCAGCGCGGCGATGATCTGCTGCAGGTGGGTGGGCGCCGCCTGCCGCTCGGGGATGCTCGCGTTCATGATGCTGGCGTTCATGCGGCCTGCCGCGGGATGGGTCAGGAGGCCTGCGCGCTGGCAGCCTGGGTGCTGACGGCCTGCGTCGTGCGCATGACCCCGGGGGCCGGGCCCTTGATCCAGACCGATGGCGCCTCCGCCTTGGCGTTGCCGTAGATGGAGCAGAACGCCACGTCGGCGGCGTCACGCCCGGCGCCGATGCGCACCAGCCCGTCCAGCACCGCCATCCGCGTCGGGTCGAACAAGTACCACGCCCCGCCGCCCGGGCCGCCGAGGAACGCCTCGAACACGGCGTGGAAGTCCGGCGGCTCCAGCTGCCAGGCATAGGCGCTGATGTAGCGCGCCGGCACGCCGACCGCGCGGCACAGCGCGATGGCCAGGTGGGCGAAGTCGCGGCAGACGCCGCTGCGGTCGCCGAACGTGTCATAGGCGCTGGTCAACGCGTCGGAGGTGCCGGCCTGGTAGTCGACATGGTCGCGTATCCAGTTGCAGATGGCGGTGACGCGCTGGTGCCCGGCCGGCTCGCCGCCGAACTGCCGGTTGGCGAAGCGGTTGAGGCGGTCGGACTGGCAATAGCGGCTGGCGTTCAGGTAAGGCAGCACCTCCAGCGGCAGCGACCCGGCGGCGATCTCCTTCACCTCGGTCGGGTCGACGATCAGCGGATCGAGCGACACCTCCGCCTGGTAGTCCACCCGCAAGGTTCCCGCCGGCACCAGGAAGCGCAGCAGCCGGTTGCCGCTTTCGGCGACCTGGAAGCGGTCCGGCTCGCCGAGTTCGGGTGACGTGACCAGGCGTTCCGTCCGCACGCGCTGGCGGGGGAACTGCGCGGCCTCCAGGTTGAAGACGAAGGGGGTGAGCGTCTCGACGCTGTAGGACAGCGTGCAGCCGATGGTGAAGTCCATGAGCCCAGCCCTCCGGTATGCGCGGCGTTGACGGAAGCTACCTGCGTGGGCAGCAAGGTCAACATGCAACCGTCAGGCGAGCGTCATGGCCCCGAGGCATTGGGCCTTGCAGTCAGCGCAGATGGGCATGCCAAAGGAAGAAGTAGGCGACGGCGGCCCAGATCGCCCCATAGCACAGGGCTGAAATCAACAGCGAGTAGGCAACGCCCAGAATCGGCTGCAAGTCGTTGCGCTCCGGCTGCAGGCCGGGTTCGCCCCGCAACAGCGGGATCAGCTCGGGCGACACCGCCGACCGCCCAAGCCGACGGCGGTCCGAGGGCAACCCGGCGGCATCGACCCGCTCCTGAACTGCCTCGATCTTGGCGATGTCATCCATGTTCTTCATCGAGAAACCTTGGGTTCATCCAATGCTATTAACCGATCCATCAAAAGGGAAGTTAATCCATCGACAATTCTGATCAGGAACGACCGACGCTGGAATGGCGATGAGGCTACAGTTGCCTGCTGGGTCCGCAGCCATGGCTCGCGCGGCACGGCTTGGCGGGATAGGTCTCATCGACGATGCGTCCTACAAGTGCTTCGACTGTGAGATGCAAGACTTGCACCACCATTGAATATCAATGGCCTAGCGGAACCATGACGTGCTGGATGTAAAAGCTCGCCGACAAGACTCCCTGCGCCGTGTGGAACGCCACCACGGCAAGCGCGGCCTAGCCCCCCATCCCATCGATCTCCAGGGTCCGCGGCGCCCGCGTTTATGCATTCTTTACGGAGAGCCGTTGCGTTTCCCATCGCATGTTTATCCCGGCTGCCCCTAATCAACCAGTGCAGCCTCTCGCTTGCAGAAGGGTTATCATGTCTGACATCCTCATCATCGTCCTCGGCACAGGAGGCATCCTGCTGATGGCTGCCTACGCCGTCCTGTGCGACCGGATCTAGCGTCATGCTCGACCTGATCGCGGGCGGAGTGGTTTCCGCCGGGCTGCTGGTCTACCTGGTCTGGGCGCTGATCCGGCCAGAGGACTTCTAAATGACCCTCATCGGTTGGCTGCAGATATCCCTGGTGCTGGCGCTGGTTTTCCTCTGCGCCGTGCCGCTCGGCGGCTACATCGCCGCCGTGGTGTCGGGTGAGCGGACCCTGCTGTCGCCCGTGCTCGGGCCGGTCGAGCGCGGGCTCTACGCCGTGGCCGGCGTGAACCCGGCGCAGGGCATGGGCTGGCGCACCTACGCCACCGCGCTGATTGTGCTGCAGGCGGTGCACTTCCTGATCCTGTACCTGATGCTGCGGTTCCAGGACATGCTGCCGCTGAACCCGCAGGCCATCGCCGGGATGGCGCCGCGACTCGCGTTCAACACGGCGATCTCGTTCGTCACCAACACCAACTGGCAGGCCTATGCCGGCGAGTCGGCGGTGTCGTACGGCACTCAGATGTGGGGCCTCACGGTCCACAACTTCCTGTCCGCCGCCACGGGCATCGCCGCCGCCGTCATGGTCGCCCGCGCGTTCGCGGCCAGCGCCGTGAAGGAACTCGGCAACTTCTGGGTCGACCTCACCCGCATCACCCTCTATGTGCTGCTGCCGATCGTGCTGGTCTACACGGTGTTCCTGATCGCGTCCGGCGTGCCGCAGACGCTGGCCGGATACGTGGACGCCACCACGCTGGAAGGGGGCAAGCAGACCATCGCCCTCGGCCCGGTCGCCTTCCAGGAGGCGATCAAGATGCTCGGCACCA
>CAXSFF010000004.1:0-17377 GCA_964236035.1 uncultured Acetobacteraceae bacterium | reverse complement strand
GCCCCTGCCCCGGCGCCCAGCAGGTCGGCGCCGTAGACGCGGCCGACCTGGTCGTCGTTCAGCACGAAGCACAGGCTGATGTAGATGCCGGCCAGGTAGAAGAACGGCAGCAGCACGGCATAGTACAGCGCGATGTTGCCGATCTGCGGCGCGTAGGTGGCGGCGTTCTGCAGCTGCAGCGGGTTGAACGGGTTGGCCGCCGTGGCCCAGAAACCGGCCGCCGCAGCCAGGATCAGCGCCACCGGCAGCCAGGTCAGCAGCCCGCGCGCGTGCCGCACCGCCGCGTCGCGGGCCAACGCCATGGTGACGCCGCTGAACGCGAAGCCGACCATGACGATCGAGATCACCCAGTAGCCGTATTCCGACCACTTCGCGACGGCGAAATACCGGGTCAGCGCCGTCTCGAACCCCACCGCGGCGCCCGAGATCAGGAACAGCGGCAGCAGCCTGGCCCGCACGGCGTTCATCGCGGCGGCACCCGGGACTGGACGAACTGCAGCATCTCGCGGTTGAAGCGGTCGCCCTCGTCGATGAACAGGGCGTGGCCGGCGTCGGCGTAGATGTCGGCCTGCACGTCCGGATGCCGGGCCGCGAGGTTCTCCGCCTGCCCGGCGAGGCGCGGCGTCACGATGTACAGGATCGGCCGCCGGACGGTGTAGATCGCCTCGCGCCAGTAGGTCCGCGGCACGGGGTAGGCCAGCAGCTGCGCCGACGGCCCCGGCGGGGTGCGCAGCGCCGTGTCGGTGAGAGCGTCGAGGAACGCCGGGTCCTGCGGGCGGTGGAACATGCCGCGGACGAAGCGGGCCATGGCGACCTCGCGGTCGACCCTCGGGCCACGGCGGGCGATGACGCGCGGCGGGATCGGCGGCGGCGGGTCCTCGCCGACGGAGTTGTCGATCAGCACCAGCCCCGTCAGCTGGGCGTCGCCGTACTGGTGGACGTAGGCTAGGCAGTCCAGCACGCCGAGCGACCAGCCGACCAGCAGCACCGGGCGGTTGCCGAGCGAGCGGACCAGGTCGGCGATGTCGGCGCCGCGGCGGAACGGCTCGTACCCCGTATCCGGCACGTCGCTGTCGCCCTGGCCGCGCGGGTCGAGCGCGATGACGTGGTAGTCGTGGCTGAAGAACTCGATCTGCCGCTGGAAGATCCAGGCCGGCATGGTCCAACCCGGCACGAACACGATGGTCGGCGACACCGAAGGGCCGGAGTCGATGTAGTGCAGCCGCACGCCGTCGGTGGTGGTGAAGAAGCGGTCCGCCGCACGGGCGAGGCCGCAGTGCAGGGAGATCAACGCGATCAGGGTGACGAGGCGCATGTTGCGTTATGCCCGGCTGGAGCGGCTGCGTGTCAACAGGCTCTGGCCACCCGCATCACCTCTGGAACTGGAGATTGCCGGGGCTGGCCATGCTATACGAGGTTCCATGAGCGCATCATTGCAGAAGAGCTGCACGGTCGAGCAATTCCTGGCTTGGGAAGAGCGGCAGGAACTCCGCTACGAGTTTGACGGCTTCCGCCCGATTGCCATGACTGGCGGGACGTTCGAGCACGACGCGATCCAGGTGAACCTGGTGCGGGCGTTCGGCAACCGCTTGGACGGCAAGCCCTGCCGCGTCCACGGCAACAGCCTGAAAATCCGCGTCATGGGCAGCATCCGCTATCCGGACGCCTTCGTTAGCTGCGCGCCGGTCCAGCGCGGCAGCACCGTGCTGGCCGAACCCGTCGTGATCTTCGAGGTGATCAGCAAAAGCACTGGCCGCACCGACCGCCTGGTCAAGAACCGGGAATACGCCGGCACCAGCTCTGTGCAGCGCTACGTCATGCTCGAGCAGACCACGGTCGAGGGCATGATGTACGTGCGCGCCAACGCCGGGGCGGACTGGGTCAGCCACTTCCTCGACGCCGACTCGGTCCTGCACATGCCGGAGATCGACATCGACCTCCCCATCGCGGAACTCTACGCCGACCTCGACCTGTCGGACGCCGACCCGGACGAGGCCGACGGCGACTAATGCCCCATCGGCGCCGGAGCGCTGCCCGGCGACGAGCGCAGCGGCAGGTCGCGCACGCCCAACGTGATCACCAGCGCCACGGCGAACAGCACCAGCATCGCGGCATAGGCCAGCCGGAACCCGGATGACAGCGCTGCCTGCCCCGCCTCCTGTGCCGCCGGACCCAGCCTGGCCAGCGTGCCGCCGGGTGACAGCGCCCCGAGGTCGATCGGCCCCGCCACCCCCGCCGCATGCAGCCTTGCCGCGAACTGCACCGTTAGCAGCGACCCGACCAGCGTGCTGCCGAACGCGCCGCCCATCGAGCGCAGGAACAGGAACGCGCCCGTGGCCGTGCCGAGGTCGCGGATCTCGGCCGCGTTCTGCACCATGACGAGCACGTTGGGCATGATCACGCCGATGCCGAGCCCCTCGACCACCATGCCGACCGTCACCACCCAGACGGGCGATTGCCGCTGCACCGCCGTCAGCACCGCCAGGCCGGCGAGCGCCAGCGCAAATCCCACCACGACGCCGGGCTTGGTCCGGCCAAGATAGCGGCTGCATTGCCCGCCGGCGAACGCGCCGATCACGTTGGCCACCAGGTAGGGCATCACCAGCAGGCCCGACGACGACGCATCGGCACCGCGCAACAGCTGGAAATACAGCGGCAGCAGGAACGTGGTGCCGAGCAGCCCGACCGCGGTGAAGAACGCCAGGATCACGCCGCGCGTGTAGACGGCGTTCCGGAACAGCCGCGGCGGCAGGATCGGCTCCGGCGTCAGCTGCTCATGCCAGACCAGTATCCCGATCAGCACCGCGCCGGCGATCACCATGCCGAAGATGGTCCCCGACAGCCACGGGTACTCGGTGCCGCCCCAGCTCATCACCAGCAGCCAGCACGTCACCCCGCCGGTCAGCAGCGCCGCGCCGACGTAGTCGATCCGCGGCCGCACCGCGCGCGCGCCGGGCAGCAGCTTCAGCGCGCGGTTGCACAGCACCATCGCCGCCAGGCCAAGCGGCACGTTGATCCAGAACACGAACGCCCAGGACAGGTGGTCGGTGATGAACCCGCCCACCAGCGGGCCGCCGACGGAGGCGATTCCCCACATGCCGGCCATGTAGCCCTGGTAGCGCCCCCGCTCGCGTGGCGACACCACGTCGGCGATCGCCGCCTGCGCCATCGACATCAGCCCGGCGCCGCCGACGCCCTGCAAGGCGCGGAACCCGATCAGCTGCGGCAGCGTCTGCGACAGCGCGCACAGCACGGAGGCGACGATGAACAGCGCCAGCGCCGGCAGCAGCAGCGCCCGGCGGCCGTAGATGTCCGACAGCTTGCCGTAGATCGGCGTCGCCGCGGTCGCGGTCAGCAGGTAGGCCGACACGATCCATGACAGGTGCGAGTAGCCGTTCAGCTCCGTGGCGATCGCCGGCACCGCCGGGATCACCACCGTCTGATCGAGCGCCGCGAGCAGGATGCAGAGCAGGATGCCCGAAATGACCCGCAGGATCTGCTTATGGCTGTAGACCAGGGGCTCTGCGGCTGCGATATCGGAGGCTGGGGCATCGGTGGCGGTGGACATACGTCAGCCTTACTCCCGCAACCGGCCGTCGTCAGCCCCTACTTCAGCTCTCTTCCTTGGGGGCGGGGCCGCGGGTGGCGTCCAGCCCCGCCGCAGCCGGCAGCTTCACCACGCCGCCGCCGGCCGCGGCCTCGTAGATGGCGGCGATCAGGCGCATGTCCTGCAACCCCTCCTCGCCCGGCGTGTGCGGCTCGACGTTGGCGCGGATCGCCTCGGCGAAATGGTCCATCTCAAGCGCGAACTGGTTGCGCGGCGGGAACTGCACCCGCTCGACCGAGTTGCCGCGGCCGGCGCGATGCCCGGTTTCCAGCGTGATGTTGCTGTAGCCGAACGCCGGGTCGAGCCCGAGCCAGGCGTCGCGCGCCATCACCCGCAGCAGCCGGCTGTCGTGGAAGCTGTAGCCGCTGCTGCAATTGGCGATCACCCCGGACGGAAACCGCAGCGTGAAGGCGCAGATGTCCTCGATTTCGCGGAAGCGCGGGTCGTCCTTCGGCTGGGTGAGCTGCGCGGTGATGGCGACGGGCTCCTCGCCGGTCAGGTAGCGCGCGGCGTTGAGGCAGTACAGCCCGACATCCGGCAGCGAGCCGCCGCCCGCCATCGCCTGGTTGGTGCGCCATTGCCCATTGTCGGCGTTGTTCTGCCCGTTCACCGCCTCGATCATGCGGATCGGCCCATACTGCTGCGACCGCAACGCCGCGATAAGGGCGCGGTGGTGCGGCTCGTACTGGCAGCGGTAGGCGATCATCAGCTTGCGCCCGGCCTGGCGGCAGGCGTCGACCATGCGCTGGGCGTCGGCCACGCTGGTCGCCATCGGCTTCTCGCATAGCACGTGCTTGCCGGCCTGCGCCGCGCGGGCGGTGAATTCGGCGTGCATGGCGTTGGGCAACACGATGTAGACGATGTCGACGTTCGGGTTGTCGCGGATGCGGTCGAACCCGGCGTAGTCGTACAGCCCGCTGTCCGGCACGCCGTACTGGGCGGCTATGGCGCGCGCCTTGTCCGCCTCGCCGCTGACCAGGGCGGTGACGCGGACGTGCTCGGCCTGGCCGAAGCCGGGCAGGATCTGGGTCAGCGACAGGTGCCCCAGGCCCACCACGGCCACGCCGAGGCGGCGGTCGATCGGGTCGAGCTTCGGCACGCTGCCCTCGGCGTCGGTCGGCGCCATCAGCGGCGGCAACGTCACCTGGCCGCCGGCGACCTTGCCCAGCAGGGCGGGCGGCTGGTCGGCGGCCTGGGCGGCGGCGGCCAGCGTGGTGAGACCGGCGGCGGTGGCGCCGATGAGGCCGCGGCGGGAAATCGGGGGCATGCGCTGTCTCCTCCTGGACCCGCAGGCAACGCAGGCGGAGGGGCGGGTTTCCTCTAGCCCGGCGTCATCTGGCCGAGCGCCTGCTGGATCAGGCCCTGGGCGCCGCGGCGGTCGCCGGCCGCCAGCGCGCGGCGGGCATTGCCGACCAGCGTCACCAGCGGCTGCTGGTCCGGCGCGTCGGCGCGGTTGCGGGCCACCGAGCGGTCGAGCAGCCGCGACTCGGCGCGTTCCAGCGATTCCTGCGCCTCGCCGGTGCGCCCCAAGGTGATCGCCCGGTCTGCCGCTTGCAGGAACGACGCCGGCGCCGTGTCCTCGCCCACGCTCGGCGTCGGCAGCCGGGGCGCGATGACGGAGCGGGTGTCGCCGGCGGTGGCGTTGCTGGCCTTGTCCGACAGCGGCAGCGACTGCCCGGTGCCGATCTCGTTGCCGGGCCGCGCGCCGGTCGGGTTGGGGCCGAGCTGGGCGGACGCGCCGCCCGCGGCGAGCAGCAATGCGACGAGGGTGGGGGCAAAGATACGCATCGGGCAAGCTCCAGCGGACGGATTGGGTGGTCATTAGCCCCGCAACTGTGGCAGTGCCATGGCTTCAGGGGGGGGGGATGTCAGCCATGCCGATGCGCCGCCGCAGCTTCCTCGCCGGCTCCGGCATGGCCGCGATGACGGGACATGCCCGGGCGGAGCCGACGCACTACACGGCGCGTTTCGGCCAAGACATCGGTTCGCTCGACCCGGCGTTCCGCGCCGGCCCGCAGGACAACAGCGTCATCTGGGCGGTGTTCCAGCGCCTGGTGCGGTTCCGCGCCGGCAGCGGCGAGTACGAGCCCGATGCCGCCGACATCCGCCAGGTCAGCGACACGGCGGTGGTGTTCACGCTCAGGCGCGGCCAAATGTTCAGCGACGGCAACGAGATGACGGCGGACGACGTGAAGTTCTCGTTCGAGCGCATCAGCAACGGCGTCACCCCGTCACCGTACCAGTCCGATTGGGCGAATCTCGACCGGGTGGAGGTCACGGGGCGCTACGAGGGCGTGATCGTGATGCGGCGGCCGACGCCGTACCTGTGGCCGATCGCGCTGGCCGACGGCTCCGGCTGCATCGTCAGCCGCGCGGCGATGGCGCGGCTCGGCGGCCGTGCGGCGGTGGCGCCGGTGGGCAGCGGGCCGTACCGGCTCGCCCGCTACGAGCCGCAACGATTGCTGCTGCTCACCCGCAATCCCGGCTACGGCGGCCCGCCGGCGCCGTGGTCGGAGGTGCGCATCCGCATCGTGCCGGACCCGAAGACCGCCGAGCTGGCGTTCCGCGCCGACGAGCTGGACTTCACCGAGCTGACCCCGTTCACCATCGACGCCGTGCGCGGCGCGTCCAACACGCGGCTGGTCCAGCAGCCGGGGCTGCGCTTCGTCTGGATTTCGCTCAACGTCGACAAGCCGCCGCTCGACGATGCGCGGGTGCGGCAGGCGATCCGGCTCGGGCTGGACGTCGACGCGATGCTGCTCGCCGGCTACAACGGCCTCGCCGCACGGGCGGACGCGCTGGTGCAGCCGCAGGTGCCCGGGCATTGGGCCGACGCGCCCGTCATCCCACGCGACCCGGCGCAGGCACGCGCCTTGCTGTCGGAGGCGGGGGTGCCGGCCCTGACCCTGCGGCTGACCTTGCTGAACCAGCCGGAGTTCCAGACCATGGCCCTGGTGGCCCGCGCGCAACTGGCGGAGACCGGCATCGACCTGGAATTGGACGTGCGCGACGGCGGCAGCTACTGGTCGAGCGGCAAAGGCGACGCCGGGCGCGGGTTGGACCTGGTGCTGATGCGCTTCAACGGCAAGCTCGACCCCAACTTCAACACGCAGTGGTTCACGTCGAGCCAGGTCGGCGTGTGGAACTGGTCGCGCTGGCGCTCGCCGGAGTTCGACCGCGTGAACGCCGAGGCCGCCGCCACGGTCGATCCCGCCGCCCGCGCCGCGCTGGTGGTGCGGCTGCAGGAGCTGATGACGGAGTCGCACGCGTTCATCTGGCTGACCTACGACGTGGACCTGTTCGCGTCGAAGGCCTGGCTGCGCCCCGCCATCATGCCGACGGGGAGCGACTGGCAATTCTCGCAGTTCGGACAGGCATGACTTCTCCCTCTCCCCCGATGCTTAGCGCCTGGGCGGGAGAGGGCCGGGGTGAGGGGTGGCGACGCGCCGGGTGGTTGGTGTGGCCACCCCTCCTCCCGGCCTCCTCCCGCAAGGGGAGGAGGAGCAGCCTCCTTCAGGCGGCATGACCCGCGCTGCCGGCCTTGCCGTGCGCACCGTCGTGATCCTGTTCGGCGCCATGCTGCTGCTGTTCGCGCTCGGCGCGCTGCTCCCTGGCAACCCGGCCGACACCCTGCTCGGCCCGCAAGCCAGCCCGGAATACGCCGCGCAGTTCATTGCCAGGATGGGGCTGGACCGTCCCTGGCCGGAGCGGCTGTGGCGCTTCTTCGCCGCTCTGTTGCAAGGCGACCTCGGCGTCGATGTGGTCACTGGGCGCAGCGTCGCCGCGTTGGTCGTCGAGACGCTGCCGTACACCCTTACCCTGACTGCCGCCGCCATCGGCCTGGCGGTGGCGCTCGGCATCCCGCTCGGCTGCCTGGCGGCGCTGCGGCCCGGCTCCGCGTTCGACCAGGCGCTGGCGGTCATCAGCGTCGCCGTCATCGCCGTGCCGAGCTTCGTCATCGCGATTGGGCTGCTGCTGTTCTGCTCCGTCTGGCTGCCGTGGTTCCCCGTCATTGGAGACCCGTTCGGCCGCCAAGGCCCCGTCACGCTGGTGCTGCCGACGATCGCGCTGTCGGTCGGCTGGATCGGCTACATCGCCCGGCTGACCCGCACCTCCATGCTGGAGGTGATGGCCGCGCCGTACATCCGCACCAGCATCGCCTACGGCCTGCCGCGCCATACGATCGTGTTCAAGTACGCGCTGAAGAACGCCGTCATCCCCACCATCGCCGTGCTCGGCCTCGGCGTCGGTAGGCTGCTCGGCGGCGCCGTGCTGGTGGAGATCGTGTTCGCCCGCCCCGGCCTCGGCAAGCTGGTGCTGGACGCGATCAGCACCCGCAACTTCCCCGTCCTGCAAGGCGCCGTGTTCGTCGTGGTGCTGCTGTTCGTGCTCGCCAACCTGGCGGTGGACCTGTCGTACGGCCTGATCGACCCCCGCCTGCGCGCTGGCGGACCCCGGTGACGACCTGGCCCGGACGATTCGGCACGTTGCTGGTGGCGGCCGTGCTGCTGTTCGCCGTCGCCGCGCCCCTGCTCGCCACCCACGACCCGCAGGCGATCGACGTGCTGCACCGCTTCGCCGCACCCGGCGCGGGCCACTGGCTCGGCACCGACCAGGTCGGCCGCGACATCTACAGCCGGCTGGTGTTCGGCACCCGCGTCGCGATGGCGGTCGCGCTGTCCACCATGGCGCTGGCGCTCGGCGTCGGCGTGCTGCTCGGCGTGATCGCCGGGTTCGTCGGCGGCTGGACGGAGCGCGCGCTGCTGGCCGGGTTCGACATCGTGGCGGCGTTCCCCAGCCTGATCCTGGCCCTCGCCGTGGTGGCGATCTTCGGCCCGTCCGACCGCAACCTGGTGCTGGTGATGGCGGCGACCCTGGTGCCGCAGTTCGGCCGCGTCGCCCGGGCGCAGGTGCTGACGGTCAAGACGGCGCCGTTCCTCGACGCCGAGCGCATCCTGGGCGCGTCCGCCGCCCGCATCGTGCTGCGGCATGTGCTGCCGAACATCACGGGGCCGCTGATCGTGCTGGCCAGCATGGACATTCCCGTGGTGATCAGCATCGAGGCCGGGCTGAGCTTCATCGGTCTGGGCGTGCGGCCGCCGCTGGCGAGCTGGGGCACGCTGATCAACGACGGCTACGCCTACCTGTCCGACTCCGCCTGGCCGGTGCTGACGGCGGGGGCGGCGCTGGCGCTAGCGACGCTCGGCTTCACCCTGCTCGGCGAGGCGCTGCGCGACGCCATCGACCCGCGCCAGCGCGCGCGCGGGTGATCGCCATCCGCAACCTGGTGGTGCGGGCGCCGACGCCGCGCGGGGCCGCCACCATCCTGCGTGGCGTCGATCTCGACATCGCCGGCGGCAGCATCCTCGGCGTGGTCGGCGAGAGCGGCAGCGGCAAGTCGACCCTGGCCGGCGCGGTCATGGGCCTGCTGCCCGGCGGCATGACGGCTACGGGGCGCATCGACTGGGACGGGCTGAACCTGCTGGAGCTGCCGCCGCGCGCCATGCAGCGGCTGCGCGGCACCCGGCTGGCGATGATCTTCCAGGACCCGATGACGGCGCTGAACCCGCTGTTCACCATCGGCGTGCATCTGCGCGACGTGCTCGCCCGACGGCACCCGGGGCTGCCCCGCGCCGAGTCGCGCGCCCGCTGCGCCGCCATGTTGGGCCGCGTCGGGCTGCCGGACGCCGAGGCCCGCCTGCGCAGCTACCCGCACGAGCTGTCCGGCGGCATGCGGCAACGGGTGGTGATCGCGATGGCGCTGCTGGTCGAGCCGGAGCTGCTGATCGCCGACGAGCCCACCACGGCGCTGGACGCCACCGTCGAGGCGCAGATCGCCGCGTTGTTCTCCGGTGGCCTGGCCCGCAGCGTGCTGTTCATCTCTCACCATCTCGGCCTGGTGGCGCAGCTCTGCGACACGGTGTGCGTGATGTATGGCGGCGCCGTGGTCGAGACGGGGCCTGTGGCCGCCGTGATCGGCCGGCCGCTGCATCCGTACACCCAGGCGCTGCTGGCCTGCGAAACCGACCTGGATGCCGATGGCGGCGGCCGGCTGCGCTCCATCCCCGGCGACGTGCCCGACCCCGTCAGCATCCTGCCCGGCTGCATCTTCGCCGACCGCTGCGCCTATGTGGCGGCTGACTGCCGCGCCGCGCCGCCACCCTTGGCATTGAAGGCCGCGGGGCACCGAGCCGCCTGCATCCGGGTGCCCGATGCCTGATCTGCTCGCCATGACGGATGTCGGCGTGCGCTTCGGCCGGGTCGAGGCGTTGCGCGACATCTCGCTCACGCTGGCGCCCGGCGAGATCGTCGGCCTGGTCGGCGAGAGCGGCTCGGGCAAGTCCACGCTGTGCCGGGTGCTGCTCGGCCTGCTGCCGCCCTCACGCGGCGCCGTGCTGCTGCGCGGCCGCCCGCTCGCGGCGTGGCCGAAGCGGGAGCTGCGCCGCACCGTGCAGATGCTGCTGCAGGACGCTGTCTCCTCGCTGTCGCCGCGCATGACCCTGCGCGGGCTGCTGGAGGAGCCGATCCGCATCCACCGCCTGCCCTTCGCCGCCACCTGGTCCGCGATGGAGGCGCTGCTGCGTCAGCTCGGCCTGCCGCTCGACGTGCTGGGCAAGTACCCGCACCAGATCAGCGGCGGCCAGGCGCGCCGGGTAGCGATCGCGCGCGCGGTGATCCTGCGCCCGGCGCTGCTGGTGGCGGACGAGCCGACCGCCGGCCTGGATGTGTCGGTGCAGGGCGAGGTGCTCAACCTGCTGCTCGACCTGCATGCCGAGCATGGCCTGGCAATGCTGATGGTCAGCCACAACCTCAACGTGGTGCGCCGCGTCACCGCCCGCACGGTGGTGCTGTACCTCGGCGAGGTGGTCGAGCAGGCGCCCACCACCGCGCTGTTCGCCCGCCCGGCGCACCCGTACACGGCGGCCCTGCTCAGCGCCAACCCGGCGATCGACCCGGCCCGCCGCCATGCTCCGACCGTGCTGGCGGGCGAGATCCCCAGCCCTGCCGACCCCCCGCCCGGCTGCCGCTTCCATACCCGCTGCCCCGTGGTGCGGGAACGCTGCCGCACGGACAAGCCGGAACTGCGCGAGATCAAGCCGGGCCGCGCGGTGCGGTGCCACTTTCCTTCGATTTAGATGCGTGGGGTCCGACCCCTCCTCCCAGCCTCCTCCCGCAAGGGGAGGAGGAGCAATGCGGCTCCGTTGCCGCGGCTCGTAGCGATCGGTCCCATGATCGGCTAGACCCGACCGGCGATGCTGTTCAATTCCCAGGCCTTCATCCTCGCCTTCCTGCCATGCGTGCTGGCCTTGTACTACGCAGTGGCGGCGCGCCGGACCTGGCGGCAGGCGGTGCTGGTGGCCGCCTCGCTGGTGTTCTACGGCTGGTGGGACGTGCGCTTCGTGCCGCTGCTGGTCGGGCTCACCCTGGCCAACTGGCTGATCGTGCAGGCCTACGGGCGCTGGCGGCGGGACGCGCTGCTGGTCGCCGGGATGGCGCTCAACCTCGGCGTGCTGGGCGTCTGCAAGTACGCCAACTTCGCCGCCGCGACCGTGGCAGGGCTGGCGGGAGGGCAGCACCAACCCTGGGCCATCGTGCTGCCGCTCGGCATCAGCTTCTTCGTGTTCCAGAAGATCAGCTACCTGGTCGACCTGCGCCGCGGCGACCGCCACGTCTACGGCCTGCTGGAGTTCGCCGCCTTCGTCACCTTCTTCCCGCAGCTGATCGCCGGGCCGCTGGTGCGCCACAACGAAATCATCCCGCAATTCGCCCTGCCGCCGCGCCGGCCGGAAATGTGGGAGAACCTGTCGCGCGGCGCCGTGCTGTTCGTGATCGGCCTCGCCAAGAAGGCCGCCATCGCCGACACCCTGGCGCAAATCTGCGACCCGCTGTTCGCCCAGGCGGCGCTCGGGCCATTGAGCCTGCAACAGGCATGGGCCGCCGCCGGGACCTACACGCTGCAGATCTACTTCGACTTCTCCGGCTACTCCGACATGGCGATCGGGCTCGGGCTGATGTTCGGCCTGCGCCTGCCGTTCAACTTCGCCGCACCGTACCGCGCCGCGTCGATCCGCGAGTTCTGGCGGCGCTGGCACATGACGCTGTCCCGCTTCCTGCGCGACTACCTGTACATCCCGCTCGGCGGCAACCGCGGCGGCGACGCGCGGCAGGCGATGAACGTGGTGGCGACCATGCTGCTGGGCGGGCTGTGGCACGGCGCGGCGTGGAGCTTCGTCGCCTGGGGCGGGCTGCACGGGCTGGCGCTGGCCGCCAACAGCGTCTGGGACCGCGCCGGCTGGCCGATGCCGAAGCCGCTGGGCTGGGCGCTGACCCTGCTGTTCGTCATCGCCGCCTGGGTGCTGTTCCGCTCGCCCGATTTCACCACCGCCAGCGCCATCCTCGGCAGCATGGCCGGGCTGCATGGCGCGGCGCCGATGAAGCTTGGCAACGCCGCCGTGGTGATGATCGCCGTGGCGCTGTGCCTGCTGGCGCCGCCCAGCCAGGACCTCGCGCTGACCCGGCTGCGCCCCGCGCCCTGGCTGGCGGTGCCGGCGGCGGCGGCATTGGTGTTCCTGCTGCTGCTGGTCGGCGGGCGGGTGCCGAACGAGTTCATCTATTTCCAGTTCTGACCCGGCGACCGCCTGGCGCCGCTTCCTGACTTGGCTCGCGGCTGCGGCCATGGGCCTGTTGCTGGCCGTGTACGGCTTCGTGGTGGTGGTCGACCCGTGGGGCATGCTGCCGCTGTCTCCGCCCTGGTCGCGGGCGGTGATCTCGACCAACGCGCGCTTCTCGTTCCCCGCCCTCGCGCGTGACCCGGCGTTCGACTCGGCGCTGATCGGCACCTCCACCACCCGCCTGCTGCAGCCCGACGTGCTGGACGCGACCATCGGCGGCCACTTCGTCAACCTCGCCATGAACGCCGCGACCGCCTGGGAGCAGGCGCAGATGCTCGCCCTGTTCACCCGCACCCACCCGGCCGCGCGCACGCTGATCCTGGGGCTGGATTCGAGCTGGTGCACGCTGTCGCCGGAACGCGGCACCGGCCGGCCGTTCCCGGAGTGGATGTACGTCGGGTCGCCGTGGCGCGGGTATCGCGAGATGGCCACGCTGTACGCCGTGCAGGAGGCGGCCAACCAGTTCGCCGTGCTCGTCGGCTGGAAGCGCGAGCGATATGGCCGCGATGGCTACACGACCTTCCTGCCGCCCGACCGCCTGTACGACCCGGCGCGCGTGGCCGCGACCTTCGCCCAGTGGGGGCCTGCCCCGGCCACGCCAGCGGCGCCTGGAGTCCAATACCGCCTGCCCGCCCTGGATCTGCTGTCCGAACGCTTGGCCGCGTTGCCGCCGGACACCCGTGCGGTGCTGTTCTTCACGCCCAACCACATCAGCGAGCACGGCGTCCCCGGCAGCGCGGCGGCAGGGCTTTGGCAGGCGTGCAAGCAACAGGTGGCGCAGATCGCGGGCGGGCGGCCCGGCACGACGGTGGTCGACTTCATGATCGACAGCGCGGTGACGCGGGACATGGGCCATTACTGGGACCCGCTGCATTATCGTGCCCCTGTCGCCGCCTGGCTGATGCAGCAACTGGCGGCGGCGGCTTCAGGCAGGCCGGTCGTGGATGGCGTCGTGTTGCAGGGAGGCCAGCAAGGCCCGAGGCGCTGAGCCCTGGCTTCCTTACACCGACTGCATTGGCGACTGACCTCTCGCCCGTCATTGCGAGGAGCGCTTGCGACGAAGCAACCCAGGAGCCGCGCGGCGGGTTTGCGTCGCTTGGCCCTGGGTTGCCAACCCGCCAAACGGCGGCCCGCAATGACGGGTATCAAGGTGACAGGTCAATGGCCAATGCCGTTGGCATCACTTCATGGCCGCAGCGAGGAACTCGGTCACGCGGTCAGTGGCGTCTTGCGTGGCGGCGGGATCGTTGCCCTCGATGGGGACGACGCCGGCGCGGGTGCGGAACGCCAGGGCGGCGTGCACAGGCATGCCCGGCCAGTCGAAATCGTGGTAGGCGCCGGGATACACCACGATCGACGCGGAGGTCCGGGCGGTATCGATCATCGCCTGGCACGGCGCGGCGGGGGTCCAGACGTCGCTGCCGCCGATCAGCACCAGCAGCGCGACGGGGCTGCGCCAGGGGGCGTGATGCGCAGGGTCGCAGCGGGCCGGGTAGAAGGCGACGGCCGCGCGGAAATCGCCATGCGGCAGCGAGAGCCGCGCCGGGTCGCCGGCGCCGATGGCGTCGAGCAGGACGCCGCCGCCCTCCGACCAACCCATGATGGCAACGTGGCTGGGAATGATGCCGGGCTGCGACTGCAGCCAGAGCAGCGCGCCATAGGCGTCCTTGGGTCGGGCATCGTAGACCGCGCGGACATAGTTCGCCGGCGCGCACATGCTGCGGACGCCGCGCGGGCCGAAGCTGTCGATCGCCAGCACGGCGTAGCCGAGTCCGGCCAGCCGGGTCGCCCAGGATGTCTCCCGCGCCACCACCTGGCCGCGATGGTCCAGGAGGCCGCCGCAGCCGTGCAGCATGACGATGGCGGCTTGCGGCCGTCCTGCCCGGCGGCCGAACAGGAAGCCCGGCAGGGAGGCGCCGTCCAGCGACGGGACCAAGACGCGATCCTGCGCCATCGCCGGCGCCGCCAGCAGGGCGAACGCCAGCGACGCCATCTGGATGGCGGCGGTCAGGTGGCCGCGGTCAGCGTCCATGGCGGCCCGGGCTTGCAGAGCAAGGGCGTGGCGTTGGGCGTGCGGACGTCGATCGCCAGGCCCATCTCGGCCCGCACGGCGCGGAACCAGGCGCCGTGCGCCACCACCAGCACGGGGGCGGGATGCCGCAGTGCCGCCGTCAGCGCCCGGGCGGCCCGCTCGCGCAGGCCGGCGAAGCTCTCTGCCCCCGCAGGGGTCGATACGCTGTTGACCCACTCGACGAACCACTCGGCGGCTTGATGAGTGCCCTCGTTCACGCCGAAATCGACCTCCTGCAAGTCGGCCTCGAACGCGACCGGCAATCCGAGCGCATGCCCGATCGTCTCCGCGGTGACGCGGGCGCGCGACAACGGCGAGCTGACGATGCTGGCGACGCCGCGGCCGTGCATCAGCGCCGCCGCCGCCTGCGCCTGGGCAAGGCCGGTCGCGTTGAGCGGGATGTCGATGCGGCCCTGCGACCGGCCCTGCACGTTCCAGTCCGTCTCGCCGTGGCGGACGAACCAGAACGCCTGCTCGGGAATCCGGCTCATTACTTCAAGCCGGGAGTCAAACCGGCAGCCCCTCGGCTTCCATCGTGCGCCGCACCGCCGGGCGTTGCTTCATGCGGGTGAAATGCGCGGCGACGTTCGGCGGCAGCTCGACGTTCATCCGCCCGGCCCAAACCGACACGTAGAACAGCGCGGCATCGGCAGCCGAGAACGACCCGGCGAGGTAGTCCTGCCCCTGCAGCTTGTGGTCGATCAGCGCCAGGCCCTTGCTGGCGATCTCCCGCCCGCGCGCCACCACCGCTTCCTGCCCGGCCTCGTCGGGGTTGAAGTTGGTCGGGCGGAAGATGCGCGCGAAACCCAGCATGTGGATGGTGCCGATGATGTAGTCCATCGCCTCGATCGCCCGCGCCTCCTGCTCCGGATCGTGGGGCATCAGGTTGGCCGCCGGGTTGGCGCGCGCCAGCCAGGTCGCGATGGCGCCGAACTCCGTCAGCACGGAGCCGTCGTCGCGCTCGACGGTCGGCACCTTGGACTTGGGGTTCACCTCCACATAGGGCGGCTGGTACTGCACGCCCGACTTCAGGTCGAGGGCCTCGGCCTCGTACGGCTTGCCGATCTCCTCCAGCAGGACGTGGATGCCAAGCGAGCACGCGCCCGGCGAGTAGTACAGCTTCATCGGATTTCCCTTCCTCAGTCAAACAGCGAGCTGACGCTGGTCTCGTCGCTGATGCGCTGCATCGCCTCGGCGAGCAAGGGCGCGATGGTGAAGGTGCGCAGGTTCTGCGCCTGCCGGATCGCGTCCGTCGGCTCGATGCTGTCGGTGAAGGTCATCATCTGGATCGGCGACGCCGCGATGCGCGCCACGGCGCCGCCCGACAGCACGCCGTGGGTGACGTACACGCTCACCGAGCGCGCGCCCTCCGCCATCAGCGCCGCCGCCGCGTTGCACAGGGTGCCGCCGGAGTCGCAGATGTCGTCGACCAGGATGCAGTCGGTGCCCTCGACCTCGCCGATGATGTTCATCACCTCCGACACCCCGGCCCGCTCGCGGCGCTTGTCGATGATGGCCAGGTCGCAGTTCAGCCGGGTGGCGACGGCGCGCGCACGCAGCACGCCGCCGACGTCGGGGCTGACGATCATGACCGGGCGGCCGGCGAACCGCTCCTGGATGTCGCGGCTGAACAGCGGGGCGGCATACAGGTTGTCGACGGGGATGTCGAAGAAGCCCTGGATCTGCCCGGCGTGCAGGTCCATCGTCAGCACCCGGTTGGCGCCGGCCTCCGTGATCAGGTTGGCGACCAGCTTGGCGCTGATCGGCGTGCGGGAGCCGGATTTGCGGTCCTGCCGGGCATAGCCGAAATACGGGATCACCGCCGTCACCCGGCGGGCGCTGGCGCGGCGCAGGGCGTCCAGCGTGATCAGCAGCTCCATCAGGTTGTCGTTGGCCGGGAACGAGGTCGACTGCACCACGAACACGTCCTCGCCGCGCACGTTCTCGTGGATTTCGACGAACACCTCCATGTCGGCGAAGCGCCGCACGGAGGCGCGGGTCAGCGGCAGGCTCAGGCTGCTGGCGACCGCCTCGGCGAGCGGCCGGTTGCTGTTGCAGGCGACGATCTTCATGCGTTGATCCTGGTGCAGCCGGGCCGGCGCAAGCCCGCCAGGGTTCTAGCAATGCTTCGCTAAACTGTCATCCAGTCGGCTTGTCATGGTTCCGGCCGGTGGCCTGGACCACTACGTCATGCACGCCGCCCGCCGCCTCCGCCGCCACTGCCTGCGCCACCTCGCCCCAGTAGCTGTCGAGGCTGCCCGCCGGCACCTCGTTGATCTGCAGCACCCGGCCGCGCTCGTTGCCGCGCGCGTCGACGACGACCCACTGGATTTCCACGCGGGTGGTCTTGCCGGCGCCGGGCGCGGTCTTGACGTCGCCGGTCACGGTGAAGTCGGCGCCGGGCGCCTTGTCCTGCACGATGTCGCCCAGGGTCGGCAGGCGATGCGTCATCTGCAGCATCAGCGAGGCGTTGCCATCGCCAGGCGCGCCGGACACGCCGGTCAGGAACAGCTTCGGCGGGCGGTTGAGCAGGCTGTTGGGGTCGCTCTGCTGGCGGTGCGCCTCGATGCTGGCCAGCAGCGAGGCGACCTTCGGCGCCTCCCCGTCGGCGGCGGCCTTCAGCATGGCGGCGCTGCCCTCGGCCCAGTCGCGCATCGGCACCGGCGGCCCGTCGAGCGAACCTTGCGGCGCGCCCTTCGGGTCGGTGACGGTGTAGGTCGGCACCACCGTGTCGCCGAGCGTCCTGGCGGTGAGCAGCAGCCGCCAGTCGCCGGGCTGCGGCCTGTTGGCGCTGGCGGGCAGATCCTGCGCCACCAGGGCGTCGGCGGTGGCGGCCGACCAGGCGCGCGCGTCGGCGTCGGGCAGCAGCGAGTCGGTCGGCAATGGGATCGCCAGGCGCGACGGCGGCGGCTGCGCCAGGCGCATCGCGGTGGCGCCGGGCCGGCCCAGGAACGGCTGCGGCAGGTCGCCGCACCCGGCCAGCAGCAGCATGACAGCCAAGGTCAGGCGGTTCAGGGGCATGCGATG
>CAXSFF010000003.1:0-17962 GCA_964236035.1 uncultured Acetobacteraceae bacterium | reverse complement strand
ATCGTCATGGACGCGGCCAGCACGGTCATTCCGAAGAGCACCGACGAAAAATTGCAGCGACCCTTACCGGCAGAAAGAGAACGGTGGCTGAGTGCATGGCGATGTCGGCCGGGATGACGGCTTCCTGGGCGGCACGTAAGAAGGCCGCTCTAGCGTCGGGAACCGACGCTGAAGCTTGTCCTCCGCTAAAGGCCAAGGTGGCCTTGGCGCAGAGGGCTGATGCCGATGTTCGAGATCCCGCTCCAGAAGATTGACGAGGAACGCCGGCTGGTCATTGGCCAAGCTGCAGCAGAGGTCTTGGACAAGTCGGGCGAGTCGATGGACTACGCCACGGCGAAGGCAGCCTTCCAGGAATGGTCGGCCGAGTTCGAGCGGCACAGCGGCGGCTTGAGCAAAGGCAACCTCCGGGTGATGCACACCAAGGAAGTGGCCGGGAAGATCGTCGATCTCTCGTTTGATGATCTTACCAAGGCCGTGAACATTGTCGCCCATGTTGCGTCTCCCAACGCCTGGGCTCTGGTCACTTCGGGCGCGTTTTGCGGATTCAGCATCGGTGGTGGCTACGCTAGGCGCTGGACCGAAGAGGGCACCGGCCTGAAGAAATACACTCCGATCGTTCGCGAAATCTCGCTCGTGGACAATCCCTGCATTCCGACCGCGCGGTTTGTCGAGCTGATCAAGGCGGATGGCATCGTCGAGCAGCTGGAGCTGCGCGGCGCAGTTCGCACGTTCGCGCAGGAGTGGGAGACACGCCCGCGCACCTTCAGCGAGATCGAGGCCGAACGGCCGCGCACGTTTGGCGAGCTGCATAAGGGCATCGCCGGCCAAGTCGCCGCCATCTTCTCGAACCCCGCCGTTCCTCTGGGCGCGAACCACTCTGGCTTCCAAACGATCAAGAGCGCCCTCGGTGGCGGCGGCCCGAAGTCGCGCAAGCCGCGCCGGCCGTCCGACATCGGCCCCCTGCCCAAGGCAGGCGGCATGCCAGTCGCGCCGAAGCCTGTCGCGCCGCTTGCAAAGGCCGCCGGCGAGCTGTCCGAGGCGCAGCACCAGGAGCGCATCAACGCCGCCAAGGCCCGTTGGGCCAAGGAGGGCGGCGATACCAAGGCGATGGAGGCCCACTACACAGAACAGCACGACGCTGCCAAGAGCGCCTGGTTCGGCTCGAAGACCAAGGTCGCCGCGGTCGAGGCGGGCCACAAGCAGGAATGGTCGGACATGGCCGACCTGCACGAGGCTTACGACAAGGCCAAGCCACACCTGCCGGCCGACGCGCACGGGCTGACCATCATGCACCCCAATGGCATGATCCATGACCCGGAAAACATGTACGGGCAGATGATGAAGCCCGGCTTCGACTTCGAGAAGAAGCACGTCTATGGCCTGGCGCCGCACGAGGTGGACGACTTCGTGAAGGAGTGGAAGGCCAAGGCGGCCGCCGCTCCAGTTCTGAACCACGACTGGCACCAGTGGGCAACCGGGCTCAAGCAGATGGGCAAGCCCGGGAGCAAACTCCACCAGACGGGGACTCACGTCCACGAGCTGCTGAGCGGCGGACTAAAGCCAGTCCGGCGTGCGAAGCCTGACGGCAGCGTGGACGAACATCTTGGCCCCTATGCCCGCAACATCCCCACCAAGCCGCACCAGCCCCTGGCGGTGGTGCACGACGGCAAGGTGATCGTGAACATCGCCCATCCCGCGATGCGGGAGGACCGCGACGGCCTGAACCGCAAGACCACGCCGGACGAGGACGAGATGATCCTTCACGGGCGCGGCCCGCTGATGAAGAAGAACTTCATCACCGGCGACTGGAGCGAAAGCGCACACCCGCGCGGCAAGGCCGGCAAGTTCGCCGGCAAGGGCAGCGCACCGGCTGCGCCGTCCGAGACAACGGCTGCCGCGGTGGCTGTCGCTCCGAAGAGAGACGCTGAGGGCCGGAAGGACGAAACCAAGGCTGCCTGGGCCGGTTTCTCGGGCGGCATGCTGGTCAGCGGCAAGGCCGCGCAGCACGTCCCCACGCTAGCCGACAGCTTCCGGTTCGGCGTCGGCGAGAAGGGCAAGCGCAACAAGACGGCCGCAAGTCTGCGCGGGGACAATGCTGGACGTGCCGGCATGAAGGGGAGCGCGCGTCGAGCACGTGCCCAGGCGCTGGCGGAGGCTCCAACAGCGGACACCGCCGCCACTTCGGCGCACCGCAAGGTGATGCAGGAAGCCGCGGAACGCGGCAGCAGCAGGGAAGAGGCCGAGGCCATGGCGGCGAGGTTCGCCGAGAAGCTGCGCGGCCGCGGCAAGGGCGGCGGCACCGTCGGCGACATGTATGTGAACGGCAAGCCGACCGTCCGCGTCACGCCGCAGGCGGCCGCGTCCGCAACCCGGGCGGTGAAGAACCATCTGCGCGGCCAAGTCCTGACCGAGAAGTATCTGCGCGGCGGCTTATCGCACGCCGTCGGCGGCAAGGGGATCGCGGGCAAAGTCCTGGGCTACGCGGCCCGGGTCCCATTCGGCGTGCTTGGCGCCGTGGCCGGCGCCCAGGCGGCGCACCGGCTGCAGCGGGAGGATGAGGGGAGCGGGGTGACAGACGCTCATCACACCGCCGCCAACGTCGGCGAGGCCCTGCACCTCGCAGGCGAGGCCTCCACGGGGGCATCCATAGGTGGATTTGCGGGTATGGCGGCCAGCCACCTCCTGCAGGGTGGCAGCCTCACCAGCCCGTTCAAATCCTGGATGGACGGCACGGTCAATGCAGCCAAGCTTGGCCGGGCCTCGAAGATCGGCGGCATCGTCGGCGCTGCCGGGATGGTAGCGATGCGCGCCCCTGACTTGATCCGGGAATACAAGGCGCGCAACGCGCCGAAGCAGGAAAGCTGATGCGCCCGACCTTCGACGCGGCGCTGATCGGCGAGCTGCGCAGCCGGGTGATCCGGCACAACGAGGCCCACCCGCAGGCGCGCGCCAAGCTCGGCGATCTGATCAAAGCATACGAGCGCGGCTTCCGCAGGACCAATCCGGGCGCGCGCGCAATGGAGAAGGTTGACACCTTGCTTGACACTCTGGCGAAGGCCGACGACTTCGACGAGACCGCGCATCCGCGTGGCCATGCCGGCGAGTTCAGCCGCAAGGGCGCCGCGCGGCAGGCTGCGAAGCCAACCGGGCAACCGGTCAGGATGACGCTGCCCCGCACGGAAGCGGAGCACCAATCGCTGCAGGGGAGGAACGCTGGCTACAAGGCGATGACCTCCGACGTGATCCCCGAGCGCCGGAACGAGGCGATCGGCAGCGTCACGCGCGACGGCGGCTCGCTGCTGGCCGGCACTGCCATCGTTGCCGGCCTCGCACGCAACCGCCCCGGCAGCATGGCGGAGCGGGTGGCAGGGAAGGCTGCCGGCACGGTGGCGGGGCTTGCCGCCGGCGGCGCGGCTGGACTGGCCGGGCAGGGGCTGCACTTCGGCAGCAGCATGTTCCATAATGCCACCGGCATCGGCCCTGTGTTCTCCTCCAAACGCGCCACGGCGTTCCAAGCGGGCGCCGCCAAGGTCGCCTACGGCGCCGGCAGCAAGCTGGCCACGGGCGTTGCCCGGGTTGCTGGCCATGTGGTGCGCGGCACGCTGAACACCGCCGGCAACGGCCCGACCTCCGACTCGGCCCAAGAGCGGTTCCGGTCGGCGTTTCAGGGCTCCATGAAGGACGGCAAGCCGTTCCACCAAGCCGTCATGGGCAGCATGGCCCACGCGGAACGCCTGGACCGGCGGGTCAAGGGCACCCGCAAGGCGTTGGCGTTCGGCGCCCTGGCGATCGGCGCCGGCGCACTCATCCGGAACCGGATCAAGGACACCATCGTGGATCCACAAGAATGGGGCCGTTCCATCGACGCGTATAGCTTCCGCACGGTGCAGAAGGCGGTCGGCAGCTCCGGCGAGCTGGGCGAGTTGCGCAAGAACCTGACCACCCAGCTCGGCCAGGGCGGCGCTGCCGGCGGCTCGATCGACGGCCTGCGCGGCTGGCTTGAGGCCGGCGCGGGCGGCTACGGCACACTGGAGAAGGCGGGCGTCTGGGGACCAGGCGCGCGCCGCATCTTCGCCGGCACGGCGGGCCTGGTGGGCGCGGGTGCGGGTGCTGGGGCAGGCTACTATGCGAGTCGCGCAACCGAGCACCACTTCGGTGCCCAGCCTGGGCAGTTCGAGGAAGAAGAGCATCCCCGCGCCAAGGACGGCAAGTTCACCAGCAAGAGCGGGCGTGACCACAAGTTCGCCCAGGTCGGCGCCGTGCTCGGCGGCGCCGCGGCAGGCATCGCTGCTTGGACTGCGATCCGGCGGCACAATGGCAAGGCGTTCGCCCAGAACATCGAGATGCTGCGGCAGGCCGTCGCACAGCGACGCGCCACGGATGGCATGCCGGGGCACAAGAACCCGCTGTCCCAGTTCCTCGACCGCAGCGCGGAGCGGGCCGACGAGAAGCTGAAGACCGGCAAGGAGTTCAAGAAGTATCGCGACACCCTGGCTGCGGTGGCGTCCTACGGGCCGTCAAGCGTGCCGGTGATGCAGGAGAAGCTGAAGGACGCCTTCTTCCACAAGATGGCGAACATCCTGTCGGTCCATCCCGACATGCGGATCCCTGACGGCAATGGCTGGAAGACGATCACCCAAATCAAGGCCAAGGCGATCCTGTCCGCCACCGCCAGTTCGCTCGCCCATTCTGAAACGGTGGTCGCACTGCGCAAGATGGACGAGGGCCAACTGCGCGCCGCGATGAAAGCCCTGCCGCAGGCAACCCAGGACAAGGCGCTGGAGGTGTGGGGCAAGGCGCATGCGGCGGCGGGAGACGTCGAGGCGCAGCTTGCCGGACACAGCGCCGCGACCACGGCTGCGGAAGCGCATGCGAAGGCTGAGGGCGAGAAGCTCGGCGCCGCCTCGAAGGTGCTGGAGGAGGCGCAGCTCGACGTGGACACGGCGGCAGCCGACCAGCTCGTCGAAGCCAACAAGGGCCTTGCCAAGGCCAAGAAGGTTCACGGTGCGGCGGCGACGTCGTCGAAATCGGCCGAAGAGGCGTATCGCGCCCTGAAGAACAATCCAACCGGGGTTGTCGATCCCTATACCGGCCGGGCCATCCTGCCCGCGACGACGGAGGAGATCGACGCGATCAAGAGCCGCTTGACCGATGGCTTCCGCAAGAAGGCCGACGCGACGGTCGAGGAGGAAAACCTGAAATTCCGGGCCGAGCACCATGCCCGGCTGGACGAGCGCGAGCGCAACGTGAAGGCCGCGCTGGCGGCGGAAGCGGCGCTGAACGGCTCGCCCCGCTCGGCTGCGCGGGCGAACAAGGCGCTGCGCAGCCTGCATCTGCGGGACCGGGCGGCGCAGGCGGATCTGCGGGCTGCGGCGGCCGACCACGCCGTCAACCAGATCAAGATGGACCGGCTGACCATGGCGACCAAGGTCAAGAAGCCGGCGGCGGACGCCCCGCGCCCGAAGAAGGGGGCGGCGCCAGACTACATTGATCCGCCAGAGCGCAAGATGAGCGCTAACGAGCGGGACAACCTGCGCGCGAACGCGGCATTCATTCGGACCAAGTTCCAGACCACCGCCCTGCGCCTGGACAAGGCGACGAAGGATGCCGTGGACATCCGCACCAAGCGCAACGCGGCGCTGGACGTGCTGGACGAGGCGATGAGGACGGAGCAGGTCGGCTCGACAGGGCCTGGCCTGATGGACCCACGAACCAAGCGCGATCTCGCCCGGGCCTGGGCGAACGTGCGCGGGCCAGCGATGGAATTCCTCCGGTCGCCCTCAGGCGCAAAGCTGCGGGAGTTCTATGACGCGATCGGGCCGACGCTCAAGGACAGCGTCAAGCAGGCTTACGGCGGCGCGAAGGCTGCGGCTGGGGACATCTACAACGACTACTTCACGCGCGACGACGGCAAGGGCGGCAAGCGCCTGGACATCCCCAAGGTGATCCTGCACGCGGCGCCGTTCGCGGCGCTGGTGGGCGCGGCCAAGGTGGACGTGGTCAACACCGCGGAAAGCTACCTGCACCCCGACCCGCAGAAGCGGGAGGAAGCGCGCAAGCGGCTGCGCAACCTGCAGGTGGACTCTCATACCGACCCGATCGACGGGTCCGGCTACTTCGCGGTCTCGCTGCCGGACCCGAAGCTGAAGGGCGAGCGCCGGCTGCTGTTCGGCGAGCGCTACGACAACAGCAACGGGATTTCGACGCGCTTGCACGGCGGCGCCACGATGTCGGACGTGCGCCGGCGCATTGCCGAGCGGCAGGCCGAACGCGAGCGCCGCCGCCAGGAACAGCTGAAGCAGCAGGCGGGCCAGCAGAGCGGCGCGAACAGCGTGGGCGTCGGCACGCTGTCGAGCCTCAGCGGCGACGACCGCGCCAAGGTGACCGTGGCGCAGCAAGGGCTGGGCAAGGGTGGCCATTACCAAACACTGGGCACCTTCGCTGGCGGCCCAACCGTGCAGCTGCGCAAGGCGGACCACGAGGAGCAGAACGACCGGACCTACAATCCGGCGTCGCAAGTCATCATCGATCACCTGCGGAGCAAGCACAACCTGCTGAGCCGCTCGCCTACGACCCCCGAAGCCTACCACGCCGCGCTGGCCGACCTGTTCAGCAGCGAGGCATCGGTGCTGAAGGGCAAGCAGGCTTACCGCGAGATGACCGGCTTCGACACCAAGGGAGGCGCGAACCAGAACGGCAAGGGCACCTTCCGGCCGATCGTCGGCGCCAACCCGGGCTTCGGCTCACAGGATGCCGGGACGGTGCTGGGGGCGCTGAAGGGCGAAGTCGATCGTGTGCTGCGCGATGCGGCGCCGAAGACGGTGGCGCAGGCCGCGAACCTGCACCGCGTGATCGCGGTGGTGCAAGCCATGAAGCACCTCGACCGCAACGCCACGGGCCAGCTCCACCAGCAGGTCGAGGCCGCGACTGCGGCGCTGCGCGCGGCGCAACCTGCCCCGGCGCCGTTCGCCGCAGGAACGCCGGCGGCTGCGGCGGCGGCAACTCCCGCGGGCGCGGACCGCACTGTTCCGGTGACGACGCCGGACCCGACGCCGATCGACCTGCGCGAGTCTGGCAAGGACGAGGACGGGGCCAACGCGCCGCTGTATGCCGGCTTCGCGAAGCAGGCGGCCAAGCGGCTGGCGGCGCATATCGGCGTGTCGGACGCGGCGAAGATCAAGCACCTCGGCTTGGTGATCCATGGGCTGGCCAGGTCGATCCCGGACGCGGCCAAGCTCGATGAGGAGAAGCGCACGATCGTGGTCGAGAACGCGCTGACGGCCCTGCATGAACGCAAGCCGGCCAGCCTGGGCGCGATGATGACCGCGGGGCCGCACGAACATCACCAGCAGCAGGACCAGGCGCTGCAGTCGCTGTTGACGTCGCAGATCATGGTGATGCAGCCGGGCTGGAAGCCGTTGATGAGGGCGGCGCTTCTCGATGACGTGGATGCGCTGCTGAAGCTTTCGATGGGCGAGTTCGAGGAAGCGCTGCACCCTCGCGCGCCTGCCGGCGCCTCCGGGGGCGGCGAGTTCACCACCGGGGATGCCGGCGGGGCTGGCGGCGCGGCTGGCGGCGGCCATGGCGGCGAGGGTGTTGCCGGCAAGGCGGCGTCCGAGGTCATCGAGGCCGGCGGCAAGTTCGCCGGCAAGGCGCAGGCGTCGGTGCCGCAAACCCAGAGTTGGGCGAACCCGGTGCGCATGGGCGCCGAGGTCGGCGGGTCGCTGGGCTCGGAGGTCGGGATCAAGGTGGCCCAGGCGGTCACCCACTTCCTGCCGGGTGCGGCTGGCAAGGCGCTCGGCTGGGTCGCTGATGGTGCGGCGGCGATGTATGCCGGCGACCAGGGATCCCAGGCTGGCGAGGCTGCTGGCCAGGCGATCTACCGCAAGGCGACCGGCTCGAAGGCGGCTCCGGAGTATGCGCCGCCCGATCAGTCCGTCGGCCAGTCCGTGGTGGGCGGCCTGGGCGGCATGGCCGGCGGCGTATGGGGCAACGCGGCGGGCCAGGCTGGCGGCAAGCTGGTAGGGGCTGCGGCTGCGGACGCTGTCGGCATGTTTGCCGGCCGGGCGCTGGGGGGCGTCGCGGGATCGCTGGCGGGTCCTGTCGGGTCCGTGCTGGTGGGCACCGCGGCCGGCTATGCCGGCGAGAAGATCGCGTCGGGGATCTATGGCCTGTTCGCGGGCTACGACAAGCCGAAGGTTGACGCGGTGTTGAGCCGCTACGGCGCTAAGCCGCGGGCGGTCGGCTGACGGATGGGGGGCGGGACCAGCCTGGCGGGCTGGTTCCGTTCCCGCTCCCGGCCGGCTTCACCGGGTTGCCTCTGATGAATGGGGGATAGAACCCGAGGTAGCTTCGGGAACCACGCGATTGCCCGAACGCGGGCATGAGTGAAAGCGCCACCTTCTCGTCTCCGACGACTGCCACCACGGGCTTGCAGCCTTATGCGCTCGATCGGCGCATCAAGAACCTGGTCGCAACCTCAAGTGTAGCGCCGGGAACCAAACGCACCCGCCTGAAGGGTCATCGGCGGCAACGCTGGATGCAAGCGCATCCAGTGGGAATGCCGCCCTCGCTTCAGAAGGGTCACGCGTCCATGAGCACGTTCGAGCATATGGTGGCAACGCTCCACAAGAGCGTTTCGGACATCGTGCAAGCCGCACCGACGAACCGCGACGAGCTGGTCGCGACGAGCTTTGCCGAGTTCGAGGCCGCGGTGGCGCCCGAGCTGAACAAGGCGGTCGAGGAAGGCACCGAAGGCGTGCTGGCGAAGTTGGCCGCAGAAACGCCGGAGCTGTTCCAGGAGCCGCTGTTCAAGGGCCTCGGCACCGTCGGGCGCCTGGCGAACCTGCTGTCGAGCGTCGCCCGGATGGCCAAGGACATCCAGGACGGCACCGGCTACGACAACGACAACGACCCGGCCTCGGACGAGGTCTCGTCCCTGCTGGACCATGTGGTGGCTATCTGCGAGCTGGCGCTGCGCGCGGCCGTTAACGACCACGTCGAGATCGCCGACCCCGACGACGCGGTGGACGACGACATGTCCTACGTCCAGGTGCCGAACGCCGAGGACAACTCGGACGATGCGGCGCTGGTGGTCAAGTCGGCCCTTCCAATGGACCTGGCGAAGTACGCCTGCGATCCCGCGGCCATCGCCATGCGCGTCATCGATCTAGGCTCCGGCCTGCTGCTCGACGCCGGCGTGCCGCAGGAGAGCCTGAGCAAGCTGTTCGACGGCTTCGGCGGCAACACGCTCGCCAAGGACGCGGGCATGGCGGACCCAAATGCCGCGGCGCCTGACGCCGGCGGCGACGCGGGCGGCGACCCGGGTGCCGATCCCAACGACATCGGCGCGCAGCTGGAGATCGCCGGCCGCATCGCCGCAGCCATGCTGATGCAGGTCGATCACTGCATGCAGCTGATCGACGGCGGCCAGGGCGGCGGCTCGATGGACGGCCCCGACGACGGCACGGACGCCGGCGACGGCACTGACCCCGCTGACCCCAATGGCGATGGTACCGGCCCGACCGACGGCGCCCCCGACGACGGCACCGCGCCGGCCGATGGAAGCACCCCGCCAGCCGATGGCAGCACCCCGCCGGCCAACGACGGCAAGGCGCCGGCTCCGGCCGACGACGGCACGGACCCCAAGAAGAAGCCGTTCGGCAAGGCGGCCGACGGTGTCGAGGACCCGGCGGTTGTCGAGATGCGCAAGGCGATGTCGGACATGCAGAAGCAGATGCTGAAGCTGGCCACCGCGCCGAACGCCGAGCTTGCCGACCTGAAGAAGCAGATGGCCAAGCTGTCGGCCCAGCCGGCGCCGGCCAAGGGCGTCATCCACCAGGCGACGCTTGGCAAGGCCGCGGACACCCGCGGCGGCGCCGAGACCGAGCTGGAGAAGATGGCCCGTGACATCGACGGTTGCCGGACCGACGAGCAGCGCACGCAGATGCTGCTGAAGGCGGCGATCAAGTTCCCGGGCGTCGATCTTAGCGCACTGTCCAAGGCCCGCTAGGCTGGTTCCACGCTCTAGTAACAAAAAATCCCGTCACCGTATAAAACGGTGGCGGGATTTTCATTTCTTGACTGTGAGATTTTGTCATCCTTGCCGTTTTCCCTTTGACGGGGACACGACCGAAACCCGGAACCAGCACGCCAGGACAGAAGCCCCGGCGCGCTCGTAATCCCCGGTGAGCACGGGGATCGCCCAGGGGCTACCCAAGTGTCCACCTCAGATACCCTCACCCTGCTTAAGGCCGCAATGGCCGCCGCCGGCTCCGCCGACCAGCTCGCGAAGGCTGCGACCTTTGTCAGCCCGTCCTCGGCCACGACCGGCCTACAAGACTACGACCTTTCACCCGCAGTATTGAACCTTTACCCGGTTCTCACGCCGCTTCGCAATTCCATCCCGCGCGTCGGCGGCGGCAAGTCTATACAAGCAAACTGGAAGGCCGTTACTGCGATTGATACGGGTTCTATTTTCGTTGGTGTGTCGGAAGGCCACCGCGGTAGCCCGATCGGCGTCGCCACCAAGGAGTACTTCGCAGCCTACCGGACGCTCGGCTCGGAAGCCAGCGTGACCGACGAAGCGACCCTGGCAGCCGCCGACTTCGACGACGTGCGCGCCCGCGCCGCGAACAGCGGCCTGCAGTCGCTGATGCTCGCCGAAGAGAAGATCCTGCTCGGCGGCAACACCAACAACCCCCTCGGCATCACGCCCACGCCGACGCTGGTCACCTCCACGGCAGGCGGCGCGCTGCCGGCCACCGCAACCGTGTCCGTCGTCTGCGTCGCGCTGACGTTCGAAGGCCGCATCCGCAGCTCGATCGCTGGCGGCGTGCCCGGCCTGGTCACCCGCACCACCGCTGACGGCTTCGTGGACACGTTCGGCGGCGGCTCCGGCCAGAAGAGCGCCTCCGCCTCCGTCACCACCGGCGCCACCGCCACCAACTCGGTGGTTTCCACGGTCCCCGTGGTCCGCGGCGCTTATGGCTACGCCTGGTATGCCGGCGCGGTCGGGGCAGAGATGCTCTACGACCTGACCTACATCAACCAGTCGGTCCTGAAGGCCCTGCCGAGCGGCACGCAGCTCGCGTCGAGCATGCCGGGCAGCGACAACAGCACCAACAGCCTGATCCACGACGGGCTGCTGGCGATGGCCGGCAACGTCGCCAATGGCGCCGGCTACATGACGCTGCCTGCCGGCGCCGGCCTGACGCCCGACGGCTCCGGCGGCATCATCGAGTTCGACAGCATCCTGCAGGACTACTGGGACCGGCTGCGCCTGTCCCCGAGCCGCATCATGGTCTCCAGCCAAGAAATGCTGTGGATCCGCCGCAAGATCCTGTCGGTTGCCGGCGGCGCCACCACCAGCCGCTTCACCTTCTCGGTCCAGCAGGGCCAGATCGTCGGCGGCGGGATGCTCAAGGGCTACATGAACCCATTCGCGATGTCGGGCGGGGCTCAAGAGATCCCGGTCACCGTGCATCCGAACATGCCGCCGGGAACGATCCTGTTCCTGACGGACAGCCTGCCCTACGCGCTCAACAACATCGACAACGTGCTGCAGGTTCGCACTCGCCGGGACTACTACCAAGTTGAGTGGCCCCGCCGGACGCGTGCCTACGAGTATGGCGTCTATACCGACCAGGTCCTGCAGAACTTCTTCATGCCGGGCATGTACGTTTTGACCAACATCTCGCCGAACTAAGACCGGCAGACTTCACAGACGGGGAAGGGCAGGGGGGGAGACCCTCCTGCCCTTTTCTATTGGTGCCTGATGATCGCGGGATGCTTGGCTACATCCCACCCGCCGCCATGGGAGCCAGCACCAGGCTGCGCCGGCGGATCAATAGTCTATGCCCGTCTTGCGCTTCAGGGCCTGGAAGTGGAGCGAGCGCTTCTTCAGCGTGCGCTGGTGCGCCTTGAGCCGCTTCTTGCCGGACTTCCGCCCTGGGCGATTCGTAAAATCGGACATCTCTCGCTCCTACGCCATGAACACCATCACTGGCATCCTGTAGGTCGGCACTCGCCGGGACCACTACCAAATTCAGTCAGGCGCGATAATCGCCGGCCCCGGCATCCATCGCATGTGCCCCTGGGCCAACCGGCGCGCGGGCTGTCGCGCGCCGGGGCGCAGGCTAGGCCAGCGCGGGCTCCCGCGCCACGCTGGAGCTGCTGGCCGCGTCGGATTTCGGCGGGTCCGTGGTGGTGGTGGCGCCACCAGTCGATGCGCTGCTGACTGCGGACGAGGACGTGGCGTCGGTGCCGCCGGCCGTGGCCGAGCCGTCCGCGGTGGCACCTCCCGGCGGGATCGGCTCGGTCGCCGCTGCGGTGCCCGCGGTCAGCGCCGCCATCGTGGCGGTGTTGGTCGTGACCATCTCGTGCAGGGAGGTAAGGCCCGCAATCACGGCGGGATCGGCCCCAGTGTTCGTCGCCTGCTGTTTCAGCTCCAGCACCTGCGCCTGCAGACTGTGGGTATAGGTCGCGAAGCCGGCCATGACCGACGTTTGAGCCGCCATGTCGGCTTGCACCGTCGTCAGTATCTTCAGCGTTTGCGCATCCATTTCGCTCTTCTCCCGAGAAAGGATCACCAAGTGGGTGAGCAACTCGTCAACCGTCAGCCTGCGCCCGATGAACACGCCCACGGCCGCCGACACGGCGGCCTCGATCGCAAGCGCTACCCGCGTGCCTTTGTCTTGCATGTGGAAGTCCCCGGTTGCGGGCGCCCGATCCGTTGCCACCCGCGTGCAGCCTTGCACAACAAAAGCTAAAATGCACCCCCCGGAACCAGTGGCGCCGGGCACCAACGGACGGCAGCCCAGGAGCACGAACCTGGTCCACTGCACGGGAAAACCGTTATGAGCACGTCCACCATCTACGCCCTGCCGGAAGGCGTTCACGCCGTGTCCGCGCGCGGACACGCCTTCACGGGCAACGAGCGCGGCGAGATCGACCTGCTGCACGTCCCGAGCGATGTCGTCGGCGACCTGATCGCCTATGCCGGGATCAAGCACGTCACGAACAGCGACGAGCGCGCGGAGGCCGTGGCCGCCGCCGCCGAGTTCGCCCGCCACCAGGCCGCCATCGCCGCCGCCGCCCTGGCCGCGCACGAGGACGCCGGCGCCGCCGACCGCGCCCGCAAGCAGCAGGAACAAGCCGCCGCCACCGCGGTGCAGGAAGCGCAGGAAGCCGAAGCCGCTGCCGCAGCCACGCGCGCCGCCTTCATCGCCGAAGCGCCGGTCGAGGCCGTGTTCGTGTCCGAAGACGCCGTCGAGGCCACCGCTGCCATCGATCCGAACAACCGCTCCGTCACCCCGCCGACCCGCAAGAAGAAGGCCGTCTAAGTGGCCGACTTCGCCACCCTAGCAGCCCTCAAGGCGGCACTGGACGTCACGGACACCAGCAAGGACGTGCTGCTCGCAGGGCTGAACGGTGCCGCGACGCAGATGCTGATCGACGAGATGGAGCGCGACCCGCGCGTGGACGACTTCAACGAGCGCGCCAACGGGCTCGGCACCAGGACCATCCTTGTGCGCCAGTATCCCATTCTCAGCGTAGCGTCCGTGCGGTTCACCGGCGGCTCGGTCGGCCTCGATGCCGCGCCGGTGTCCCCAAGCTACGTCGAGTGGGACGACTACTCGATCTGGCGCACTGACGGGCTGGTGTTCCCAAGGGGGACTCGGAACATCGCGGTCATTTACAGCGCCGGGCTCGACCCGATGCCCAAGACCCTGAGCCTGGCCGCCATCTACACGGTCCGCGCGCTGCTGACCGCACGCAAGGTCGATCTGAACGCCACCGGCGAGAACCTGATCGGCATCAGCAGCAGCACCTGGGGTTCCCAGGGTCCAGGGACGGTCCCCACGTCGGCGCTTTCGCTGATCGAGCGCTACAAGCGGGTCATGTCCGTTTGAACGATCCGCACGGCACCGCCGAGCGCCTCGCCGACGCGCTGGCCCGCAACGGCGCCCCCGTGGTGTTCCGCCGCCAGGTGAAGTCGGCCGGACTGGCCGGGCTGATCAACCCGCCCCGCTTGCAGGACCCCGTGCTCGGCGCCGATGCGGCCGCCGGCGACACGACTGTACAGATTGCCGCAACCTCCGCCTCCGGACGACTGGCCGCGGGCGACAAGATCGACCTGGGCGGCGGCTTCCTCCTGCTCGTCGGCGCCGACACGGCGGCACGTCCGCCCACCGGCCCCGCGGGCTTTGCCGCGGTGCCGGTGTCCCCCGGGGTTCCGCGTGCGGTCCCGGCCGGAACGCCGGTCGCCTTCGTGTTCACGGCCGACATGCCAACCTTCGGGCGGATCGCCGCCTTCCCCCGCCGCCTGGTGGACGGCGAGCGCATCCGGTCGCGCGACCTCAACCTGATCGTCTCGGCCTGGCAGCTCGGCGAGATCGTGCCCGGCGCCTGGAGCGTGTTCGTCAACGGCCGCGAGATGTCGGTCGAGGACGCCACGCCCTCATATGAGGGGGGCGAGATCGTCTCCTGGTCGGTGCAGGCACGGTAGTGCTGGACGACCCCTTCATCGTCGCCATCGACGACTTCGTGGCGCGGGCGCAGAGCCGCAGCGACCTGATCGTGCGCGAGGTCGCAGCCGACTGCCTGGCCCGGGTCAAGGAGCTGACGCCTGTCCGCACGGGATACCTCCGTGCGAATTGGCTGATCGTGCCCGGGAACGACCCGGCCGCGATTGCGGGCGCCCGCAACGACGGCAGCCTGGCGGCGATCATGCAGCTCCATGCCGGCGTGGCATTTACTCTCGTAAACGTAACAATTTATGCCCAACGCATTGAGAATGGTTTCGTCGCCGAGGACAGCCTTGGCCGGTCCTATGACCAAAAGGGCGCACACATGCTGCAGCAGACGATCACCGAGCTGCCGCAGATCGTGGCCGCCGTCATCGCCCGCGTGGACAGAGAGTCGTAGCTATGACCCAGCAGGACATCCTGGACGCGATGAACGCCCGCCTGGCGCTGTTCCCCGGCATCGGCGACGTGGCCTGGGAGGGAGAGGTTTACGAGCCGAAGAACGGCGTGCCGTACCTCAAGCCCGTCCTGTCCAGCTACACCAAGACCGGCGTCGGCGCCGGCATCGAGGGCGCGGCCAACCACGACGGCACCTACACCATCTCCGTCCGCCGCCCGGCCGACGAGGGTCGCATGCTGGCGGGGCAGGTGGCCGGCGCGCTGGTGGCCCACTTCGGCCGTGGCGCCGTGGTGACCGCCGCTGGCCTGCCGGTGATCCTGCTGCAATCGTCGGACGGCGTGAGCCAGTCCTACGGCAACTGGCTCACCATCCCGGTGACGGTCACCTTCACGGCGACGAGCTGACGCCCGCCACTCTTCGCGCGCGGGGTGGGCGCCGTCGGACATCGGGGTCCACTCCAACCATCCAATTGTTCTCGCGCAGCCAATCGAGCAGCAGCTTGCGCACCAGCGTCGAGGGCAAGCGCTCGTCGGCGGCCGCGGCGCGCTGGATCGCGTCGCGTTCCGCCGCGGTGAGCCGGATGCTGAGTGAGTCGGTCCTGGCCATCGCACTCATAGGACAACGTAACGCACCCGACGGCAACCAAGTCTGAGCTGCCCGCCGGACCCCTGTCGCACGGGCTTTTCCTGCCCAACGAAGTTATGGCGGCGGGAACCACGCCGTCGCGCCGTCCACGCCTGAAACCCCAGGCGAGGACCTGCTATGGCCATATTTGCGCGCGGCGTTGCGAAGACCGTCGCCATCAACCCCGAAGCGACGTTCGGCGTGATTGGCGCCGGTGCCGGCCAGCTGCTGCGCCGCACCAGCTCGGACCTGAACCTTTCGGTGCAGCAAGTCCAAAGCCAGGAAATCCTGCCGAGCCAGCAGGTGCGCGACAGCCGCAACGGCCCGCGTCAGGTGCAGGGCACCCTGGCCGGCCAGTTGTCGCCGTCATCCTACACCCCGCTGTTCGAGGGGCTGCTGCGCAGCACCTTCGCTCCTGTCGCCCCGGTCACCGGCCTGACCGACACCCAGGCGACCACGGACGCCAACGGCAACTATGTCGTCACCAGCGCGACCGCGAACTGGGCCACCCACTTCAAGATCGGCGACATCGTCCGCCCGTCCGGATTGACCGGCCTGGCCAGCTCGGACAACGGCGACGACCTGCGCGTGGTCATGGTTTCGTCCAACTCGATCACGCTGCAGCCGCCAGGCATGCCGATCGCCTGGAACACCGCACAGACCGACTCCTTCGCGTTGCCCGGCAAGAAGCTGATCATCCCGGCCACCGGCCAGCTCGATAAGAGCTTCTCCCTGGAGCATTGGTATTCCGACACCGGCCAGAGCGAGACGTTCGTGGGCTGCAAGGTCACCCAGCTCAGCCTCAACGTGCCCGCTTCCGGCTTCTGCACCATGCAGGCCAGCATCACCGGCCGGGACATGCAGGCGTCCAGCGTGCAGCAGTTCCCGGGCGCCGCGGTCGCAAGCAACACGACCGGCCTCACCGCGACTACGGGCAAGATCAGCTACAACGGCGTGGCGATGGCCTACATCACGGCCTTCGCGCTGCAGATCGTGTCCTCTGTCGGCAACGACCAGGTGGTCGGCTCCAACCTCGTGCCGGGAATCTTCCTCGGCACCCTGATGGCGAAGGGCAGCCTGTCCGCGCTGACCACCACGGACACGCTCACCACCGACTTCCTCAACGAGAACGAGGTCAGCCTCTCCCTGACCATGACCAGCAGCCCGGCCGAGGGCGCCGAGTTCATCTCGATCCACCTGCCGCGGGTCAAGCTGACCTCCAGCACCAAGAACGACTCTGACAAGGCCATCGTCCGCTCCTTCCAGTTCATGGCGCTGGAGAACAGCGGCTCCGTGCCGAACGCCGACTTCACCACGGTGATGATCCAGGACAGCCAAACGCCGTAAAACCGGCCGGGGAGGGCGCGATATGCCCTCCCCGCTTCCTCCGGGAACCACCGCCATTCCGAGTGGCGGCAGACACGGGGGTCTCTATTATGGCGCTACAGCTTCACAACCCACGCCTGCCATCCCGCCGCGAACGCCTGATGAACCGAGTGTTGACTGTCGGCCTCATCTTGGCGATGGCCCTGTATCTCTTGTCCCACGTCGTGACCTGGCCGCTCCTGCAGCGACTGGGCCGCCCGGTGTCCATGGACGTGATCGTGCATTGGAGCGGCCCGGCCAAGCAGCCGGCGCGCGCCAGCGAGGACAGCTATTGCTTCACCAAGCCGGACCCGCGGGTGCTGGGCACCTTCGAGCCGTGCCGAAACCTGATCGGCGACGCAGTGTGGCCGCTATGAGCTGCGGACCCTGCGCGGTCGCACGCCAGGTCGGCCTGAACGTGGCACTGGCGCTGGACCGGCTGGCCAACGCGCTGCTTGGTGGGTCAGGCAATGAAACGTTGTCGCAAAGATTTGCGCGGGCCGACGCGGCGGGCAACCGCGTGGGCAAGGTCGCCTGCGCCATCCTGGACCGGCTATCGCCAGGCCACTGCGCCTGGTCGCTGATGCCGGGCACGGTCGCCCAGGAAGTCTGGGCGTGGTCGCCGCCGGCGCCGGATGAGATTGAACTTTTGGTATCCTCCGGGTCTCCAAGACCCGGCGCTTAATCGGGGCAGGGCAGCCCCCGTCACGGCTTCCGGACCGGCGGTGCACCGGGCGCGGTTTCCGCCTCGTTCAGGTAGCGCTCCAGCGCGAGCAGGATCAGGTTGTTCATCGTGCGCCGCTCCACGGCCGCCCGCGCTTCGAGCCGCTGCTTCAGCCGGTCATCCAAGCGAATTCTCATCTGGTTCAAGTCACTGGCCATCGTGCCCCCTTGCTGTCCTGCTTGCGGCGGGAACCGACCGCCCCGCCGTGTCCCCTGGCACCATCCATCCAGGGGTTCCAATGTTCGACGGCGCCAATGGCGTTACCAGCGCCCGCTCAGGAGGCGGGGTGGCGCAGAGGAGCCGGCACCCGCGCTCCGGCGG
>CAXSFF010000002.1:0-20079 GCA_964236035.1 uncultured Acetobacteraceae bacterium | reverse complement strand
GGCGTCGACCAACATGCGGAAGCCGCCCTCGATGCCGAAGTCCACCCACGCGGTAGCCAGAATGCTCTCGCGCAGCCGGGAGTAGGCGCCGTCGGCGATCACGACCAGGTCAGCGGGCCGCTCCTCACCGCTTTCCATCACCAGCACGCCCTCCGGGCGCACCGAGGCGGCGACAGAGGAGGTGTGCACCTCGACGCCCAGCGCCGCCGCGCGGTCGATCAGCGCCTGGTAGAGGTCGGCGCGCGGCGGCAGCAGCATGCGGTCACGGCCTTCGAGCGCTTTGGTGAACAGGACGCGTCCCTGACCGTCGGCGACGCGCCACTCGCGCACCTTGCGGGCGCGGTGGGTGGCCGCCTCGTAGGCACCGAGCATGCGCAAGGTCTTAAGGCCGTTCTCCCAAAGCCAGATGCCAGAACCGAACATGCGCAGGTCGGCGCTGCGTTCGTGCAGGGCGACGCTCCAGCCGAGCTGGGCCAGGCGGATCGACAGCGCGAGGCCGGCGAGGCCGGCGCCGGCGATCTCGGTGTGACGCGGCCGTGCACCCCCGTTCACGACCGGCTTCGCTCAAGCCAGGCCGATTGCAGCGGCGCGCCGTCGTCGCACAGCACGTTGACGACGGAGTAGTGCTGCCGGCCCGGCACCTCGATGGTCTGGCAGGTCAAGCCCTGCTGCGCGCAGTGCTCGGCGTAGGCGGCGGTGTGCCAGCGGAACGCCGCGGTCTCGTCGGCACCCACGGCGAGCAGCAGGTCGGTGCCTTGCGGCAGCGTCATGAACATTGGTGAGTTGCGCGCCACGTCGTCCTCGGTCAGCCGCAGATCCTCCTGCACGAAGCATCGGCGCACCGGGGCCAGGTCGTACAGCCCGCTGAGCGCGGTGACGCTGCGGATCAACGGGCCGCCATCGGCGCGGGTCTCGCCCCAGGGAGTCGTGGCCAGCATCGTGGCGAGGTGGCCGCCGGCGGAGTGGCCGGTCGCGTGCAGGCGGTCGGGGTCGCCGCCAAAGCCCGCGATGTTGGAGCGCGTCCAGCGCACGGCGCGGCGGCACTGCTCGACGAGCTCGTCCATGGTGACGTGCGGGCACAGCGCGTAGTTGACCACGACGGAAACGACGCCGGCGGCGGCGAGCGGCGGGGCGAGGAAGGAGAAGTCGTCCTTGCCCAACGCGCGCCAGTAGCCGCCGTGGATCAGGAGCTGCACCGGAGCTCCTTCGGGCAGATCGCCCGAGGGCAGCAGCACGTCGAGGGTCTCCTCGGGCGAGGGGCCGTAGGCGATGTCGAGCATGCCGGGCAGGCGCGCGCGCGCGGCGGCGCTGTCTGCGGTCCAGCGGTCGAGCCAGGTCTTCCAGTCCGGCACCGCGCCGCGCATGAAGTATTGCGCGTCGAGCGCGGCGCCTTCGAGCTGCGGGTGTTCGGGCATCACATAGTTGGACATCGCGAGGTCACACCTGCTTGGCGGGATGCGGGCTGGAACGGACCTGAAGCAGGCAGGGCCAGAGGCTCCGCTCAGGGTCGGGCCTTGAGGACCCACTTGCTCAAATCATGGGATCAAAGGGCCCCAATGCTTGGAAGCGGGGGCCCTTTGCGGGTCTGGGCAGAGCCCAGCCTTGCCTGCCTTGCGACGTCACGCACCGCGACCCAGACCGGCGACGGCCTCGATCTCGACCAGCATACCGGGCACCGCGAGCGCGCTCACCTCGACCAGGGTGCTGGCCGGGCGGGTCTGCCCGAAATATTCCTGCCGGATCGGGTTGATGCGCGGGCGGTCCTCGATATCGATCAGGTAGACCGTCACGCGCAGGACGTCGGCGAAGCTGCCGCCGGCCTGAGCGAGGATGCGGCCCATGGTTGCAAGCACGTAGTCCGTCTGCCCCAGCACGTCGTCCGGGAAAACCACCTGGTTGTGCGCGTCGAGCGGAGCGACGCCGGAGATGAACAGCAGATCGCCGAAGCGGACGGCGTCGGTGTAGTGGCTGATCGGCTCGTCCATACCGGGCAGGCGGATCTCGACGCGTTGCGTCATCGTGCTCTCCTGGTGGGCGCCGGCTCCGAAGGATCGGCGGTGTGCAGCCGCGCGGTGCGGCCGGCGGCGGCCCGACGGCAGCCGCGCGAGGCGGCCATCAGCGCCAGCAGGCGCTCCAACTCGGCGGCCGAGCTGCCGCCGACGAAGTCGTGCACCGAGGGCAGGGCGGCGCGCATCCCGCCCGTCAGCGGCTCGAAGCCGGGGATGGATTTGTGCGGGTTGGCCCAGATCACCCGGTGCGCGAGCCGGCTCAGGCGCTGCATCTGCTGGCCAAGCAGGTCGGGGCCGCCGCGCTCCATGCCGTCGGACGCGATCACCACGATGGCGCCGCGCGCCATGCCGCGCTGGCCCCACAGGTCGAGGAACGCCTTGAGCTGGTCGCCGAGCCGGGTGCCGCCCGACCAGTCGGGGATGGCGCGCGAGGCGAGCGCGATGGCGCGGTCGGGGTCGTCGCCGGCGAGGAACGGCGTGACCCGGGTCAGCCGCGTGCCGAGGGTGAACACTTCAGTCAGGCGCGGCGCGCAGCGGCAGGTGGCGTAGGCCAGGCGGAGCAAGCCGCCGGCGTAGGGCGACATCGACCCGCTCACGTCGATCATCATGATGCGCCGGCGCGGCCGCTGGCGGTGCTGCTTGCGGTACAGCCGGTCCGGGTCGCCACCGTGGGCGAGCGCCGCGCGCACGGTGCGGCGGACGTCGAGCATCGGCCGAGTGGCGGTGCGGTAGCGACGCGAGCGACGGGTCGCGACCTTCGCGCGCAGCCGGGCGATGAGCGCGTAGATCTGCGCCCGCTCGGCCGGGGTGAGGCCGGAAATGCTGCGGTTTCGCAGCACCTCCTCCTCGCTTGCGGCCCCGAGCTGCATCTCCTGCTCCGGCTCGTCGGTCAGGCCGCGCTTCTGCATGCGGGCCGAGCCGGGACGCAGACTGGATGGCGGCGGCGGCAGGTCCTCGTCGTCCGCCACCTCGGCCGCGGCGAGAAAATACGCGGCGAACGCACGGTCGTACTTGGCGAGCTCGTCGCGGCTGGCGCACAGGGTGAGCCGGCCCGCGTTGTACAGCTCCACGATGCCGGGATCGGCGTGGGTCGCCAGCGCCGCGAACAGCGTCTCGACCCGGTGCAGGTCGGCGCGCACGCCGTCCGCGCGCAGCCGGTGCGCGAAGCCGAGCAGAGCCGGCGCCAGTTCCGCCTCCGCGGTGTCCCTCATCGGGCCACGCCGCGCTGCGTGGGACTGATCCTCAACCTGAAAGTGAAGCAAGGCTGGGCTCTGCCCAGACCCGCCAAAGGCTGGGAGCTTTTGGAAACCTTCTGCCTAAGCACGGGGGACTCTCAAGGCCTGCCTTGGGCGGAGTCCAGAGGCAGGGCCTCTGGCCTTGCTTGCTTGCTGGCCGGGCGGGCCGCGCATCACGGCGCCGCCGACCATGGGCGCAGCATGGCGAAGTCGTCCTTGCGCACCCGCGCCTGGTCCTCCTGGTACTTGACGACGGCGCCCAGCGTGAGCGCCGCGGCGCCGGCGTCGAGCCGGTCGAGCTTGAGGCTGATCAGGGTTTCGGTCCAGTCGAGGCTCTCCGCGACGCCGGGGGGCTTGAGCAGCTCGGCGTCGCGCAGGCGGCGGGCGGCGGCGGTGACCTGCTCGACCAGCCGCGGCGCGGCCTCGGGGAAGCGGCGGCGGATGATGCGGCTTTCACGCTCGGCGTCGGGGTGATCGATCCAGTTGTACAGGCAGCGGCGCTTGAGCGCGTCATGCACCTCGCGGGTGCGGTTGGAGGTGACGACCACGAAAGGCGGCCGGCTCGCGGCGATGGTGCCAAGCTCAGGGATGGTGATGGTGAAGTCGGACAGCGCTTCCAGCAGAAAGGCCTCGAACTCGTCGTCAGCACGGTCGACCTCGTCGATGAGCAGCACCGACGGGCTGGCCTCGAAGGCACGCATGATGGCGCGCGGTCGCAGGAAGCGGCGGTCGTTCAGCTCCGCCTCGAGCCGTCCGCGGTCGACCTCGCGCGCGGTTTCGGCGATGCGCAGGTGCAGCAGCTGGCGGGGGAAGTCCCAGCTGTACAACGCCTCGGAGGAGTCGAGGCCCTCGTAGCACTGCAGGCGGAACAGCGGCCAACCCATCGCGGCGGACACGGCGCGAGCCAGCGAGGTCTTGCCAACGCCGGCCTCGCCCTCACAGAACAGCGGGCGGCCCATCTTAAGCGCAAGGAAACAGGCAGTCGCGATGATGTCGTCGGCGAGGTAGCCCACCGCCTCCAGGCGCTCGCGCATCTCCTGCGGCGAGGCGGGCATCGCGGCAGGGGCAGGACCGGGCTGCGCCGCCGGTTCCGCTACGGACTCCGACCCTGAGGCAGCGGCGGCGGCAAACCCCGGGACGGCGCTCATGCCTCGACGCGCTCGGCTTTCCGCGCCCGCAGCACTCCGGCCGCTCTCATCGCCGCGTCGATGATGTGTTGGTAGCCGGTGCAGCGGCACAGATTGCCGGAAATGGCGTGGCGCACCTCGTCACGGGTCGGGCTATCGTTCTCCTCGAGGAAGTTTTTCAGCACCATCAGCATGCCAGGGGTGCAGAAGCCACACTGCAGGGCATGGCAGGTGTGGAACGCGTCCTGCAGCGGGTGCAGCGTCCTGGCGTCCGAGGCGATGGCGTCGAGCGGCGTATAGACGTTGGCAAGGCTCTGGGTGGTGATGTGCTCGACCGGGGTAAGCTTCTGCTTGGACAAGCCCTCGACAGTGAGGATGTCGCTGCCGGCGGCCTGCAGGGCCAGCAGGTTGCACGACTTCACCGTGCGGCCGTCCAGCTCGACGGCACAGCAGCCGCAGCGCGCTTCCAGGCAGCCGGCGTGGGTGCCGGTCAGGCCGGCGACGTCGCGTATGTAGTCGATCAGCAGCATGCGCGAGTCGACGTCCTGTGAATACTCGCGGCCATTGATGGTCAGTGTCACCTCGGTCATGGGCTCAGACTCCTTCCCGGGCAGTGGCCGCGCGCTGCAGCAGCGCGAGCATCAGTGACTTGATGAGCTCGGACTGGAACTGCCGGCGCCGCGTGGTCGCCTGCGCGATCGGCAGCACTTCCTCAGAGACCGCGGCGGCAACAGCCGCGCAATCCCAGCCGTGCGGCCCGGCGCCGATCAGGCGGCTGGCCGCCGCGGTTGCCAGCAGCGGGGCCAGCGCCACCCCGCCGACCGCGATGCGGACCGCGGTGACGGTGCCGTCCGCCGCCTGGGCCAGGCTGCAGCAGACGTTGACCAGGGCCGCGTCGAACACCCGGGTGCGGAACTTGTCGAAGCCCACGAAGCCGAACGCCTGCGCCGGGGGGAAGCTGATCCCGGTCAGGATCTCGTCGTAGCCGAGGTGGGTGCCGCCGGCGAGGTTGAAGAAATCGGCGGCGGCGAGGCGACGCGTCGCCGTGGCGGAGGCGAGGCTCAGGATGGCGTCGGTCGCGACCAGCAGCGTCGGCACGTCGTAGCGAGCATTGGCCTCGCAGGCGCCGCCGCCGATGGTGCCCATGTTGCGGGTCGAGCGGTCGGCCAGGTTGCCGCAGACATGGCCGATCTCGGCGTGCCAGCCGAGGAGCCCTGCCTTGGCAAGCCGGGCGTAGGTGCAGGCTGTCCCCACCTCCAGCCTGCCGTCAGGGGCGAGCTTCAGCCCGTTCAGCCCGGGCAGGTTGGCAAGGCTGAGCACGTAGGCCGGCCGGACGATGCGTTCCTTGAGGGCGAGCAGCAGGCTCTGGCCTCCGGACATCACCTTGGTCTGCGGCCCGTGCTCGGCGAGGTGGCGGACGGCGTCGGCGAGGGTGGTCGGCTGCAGCGCGATGAACGGCGTCACAGGAACTGGCTCTCCTCGGAGTGGGTGGGCTTCGGCCAGGACAGGTGGTCGCGCGGGCCGTCGAAGTCGGGCATGTCGTCTGGGTAGCGGAAGCTCTTCATGCCGCGCCGCTCCTTCTCGCGCAGGGCGAGCAGCATGCCCTCCGCGGTCATCGGCAGGGCGGTGAAGCGCACCCCGGTGGCGTGCGCGACCGCGTTGCCGATCGCGGCGCAGACCGGGCCGGTGCCCGACTCGCCGGCACCCTTCTGGCCGCCGGGGATGGTCAGCGACGGCGCGGGGATCTCGAACATGCGGTCGAGTTCGGGCATGTCGGTGGCGAGCGGCGCCTGGTACTCGGAGAACGTCGCCGTCAGCAGGTGGCCCTGCTCGTCGTAGACGTAGTCCTCGCCCATCGCCATGCCGAGCCCCATCAGGAAGCCGCCCTGGTGCTGGCCCTCGACGATCAGCGGGTTGATCACCGTGCCGGTGTCGTGCGCCATCACGTAGTTCAGGATGGTGATGCGCCCGGTGGCCGGGTCGACCTTGACGTGCGCGGCGTGGGCGCCGCCGGCGTAGGTCACGCTGAGGTTGCCCGAGCCATCCGGGCGCTCGCGTTCGGTGGGGGTGTCGTAGGTCGCCACCGTTTCCAGTGTCGGCTCGAAGCCGGGCGGCAGCTGGTGGGTGCGGTAGGCGGAGAAGCCCGCGAGGTTCTCGAGGTAGAGCCCGCTGTTGGGTAGGCCGCGGACGAACACCTTGTCGCCGCCGGTGTCGAGGTCGGCGGGGTCGGCCTCCAGCACGTGGGCGGCGATGGCCACGATCTTCTCGCGCAGCCGCTCTGCCGCCATCTTGCAGGCGGTGCCGAGCACGGCGGCCGCGCGGCTCGCATAGGTGCCCAGGCCGAACGGCGCGGTCGAGGAATCGGGCTGCGCAAGCATGATCTTCTCGTGGCCGACGCCGAGCACGTCGCTGACGATCTGCGCGAGGAAGGTCGCATGGCCCTGACCGTGCGACACGTCGGACGAGAAGATCGTCACGGTGCCGTCGGTCTCAAGCCGAAGCCGGATCGCTGAGAGATCGGTGTCGAACGAGGGATGGCGGCAGCTGGTGTACTTCATGCCCAGGCTGATGCCCACACCCTCGTACGGCTTCGGATCGGCGCGCAGCCGGGCCCAGCCGATCTCGTCGGCGGCCTTGACCAAGCACTCGTCGACCGAGGTGCTGTCGACGATCTGACCGAACGGGGTGGTCACCGGGCACTGGCCGCGCCGGATCACGTTGACCGCGCGCACCGCGACCGGGTCCATGCCGAGCTGCTCGGCGGCCATGTCGATCAGCTGCTCCTTGGCCCAGTTGATCTGCGGGATGCCGAAGCCGCGCAGCGCGCCACCTGGAGCCTGGTTGGTGTGGACGATGTCGCCGTCGATGAAGATGTTGGGCACCGGGTAGGGCAACATGCCGACGTTAGTGCCGATGTGGATGACCTGGTTGCCCCAGTATGATCCACCACCGGAGTTCTGGATCACGTAGTCGCGGTAGCCAGTCAGCCGGCCGTCGCTCTTGAAGAACATCTCGACGTGGCGGGTCTGGCCGTTGCGCGCGGTACCGACGCGGAACACGTCGGCGCGGCTGAGCACGAGGTGCACCGGACGGCCGGTCTGCATTGAGAAGATCGAGGCGATCACCTCGTGGGCGAAGATCTGCGCCTTCGACCCGAAACCGGCGCCGACCTCGGGAGCCACCACGCGGACGCGATTGCGCGCGAGCTGCAGGCTGTCGGCGAGCACGTCGCGGATCATGAACAGCGACTGCGTTGAGGAATAGAGCGTAAGCACGCCGGTGAAGGTGTCGTAGGTGGCAACGCAGCCGTGCGGGTCGAGTGCCGCGCCGGCCTGGCGGTTGGAGGTGAAGCGCTGGCGCACCACCACGTCGGCGTCCGCCTCGGCGGCCGCGATGTCGCCGATGCGCGCGCTGTAGCGGTCGAAGATGTTGCCTTCGCCGAACTCGTAGGTCAGGTGCTCGTGCAGCAGCGGCGCGTCGGGCAGGATCGCCTTCTCGGCGCTCAGCACGACGGGGAGCAGCTGGTAGTCGACCTCGATCGCCTCCAGCGCGTCCATCGCCTGGTACTTGGTGTCGGCGACCACCGCGGCGATCTCCTGGCCCTGGTAGGTCACCTTGTCGATCGCGAAGGCGAAGTGGTCGCCGACCAGTAGATCCTGCATCAGGTCGCCCCACGGCTTGACCTTACCGAGGATGTCGGCCGCGGTCAGCACGCCGCGCACGCCGGGCATGCTCCGCGCCTTGGACGCGTCGACGGTGAAGGTCGCGTGCGCGTGCGGGCTGCGCAGGATCTTGGCGTAGAGCATGCCCTGCAGCTTGATGTCGTCGATGTAGCGCGCGGTCCCCGTCAGCAGCGCGAGGTCCTCGGTGCGCGGCACCGACTGACCGACGAGCTTCTTGTACGGCGACACGACCTCGGCGGCGTTATCCATCAGTGCGACTTCCTCTTGCCTGTATCGTGCGGCCTTGCCTTGCCTGCGGCGGCTCGTCCTGTCTTGCCTGCACGGACTCGCCTGATCTTGCCTGCGGCAGCCGGGCGCCGAGGCGCGTCACCATGTGAGATAGGAGATCGCCGCGGCCATGCGCCGGCGCTCGGTCTCGTTGCCGCGCACCTTGATGCGGCCGGCAATCAGCTCGATCGCCGCGGTGGTCTCGTCGTAGTAGACGCGCTGCATGGTGGCGCCGAGCATGATGGTCATGATGCGCAGCTTGTCCGGCGAGCCGTGCACCACCTCCTGTACCACGCCGAGGTCGATCATCACCGTAAAGTCTTTCTGCAGATCGGGCATGCGCACGACCATCGGCCAGTCGCGCCAGGACTTGACCGCAGTGACGGTCTCTTTGTTCGGGTTCCACTTGCGCATGTAGTACTGGTCGAGGAGGTCACGCATGTATTCGGGCGTGATCGCGTCGGGGCGCGGCAGATATTCATAGGTCTGGGTCTGGCTCATCGGGGCTCCTCGCTGAGGCTTGGCGTGGCGGGTCGCGGCGATCGGTGGGCGCGCGTGGGGCTACAGGCGGACCGCGTCGGTACGCCGGCGCAGCACCTGGGTGCGATAGAACCCGCCGCGCTTTGTCCTGGGCACGACGAACTGGTCGTAGGCGACGAAGGCGGCCACGCAGGCGAACCAGGTCATCGCCGCCTTCCAGTTCAGCAGGATGGCTGCGACCGACCCCATCAGGCTGAAGGCCGCGACGAAGATCGCGATCGGCACGCCGAAGCGCACGCTGAGCGGGCGCTCCAGGTCGGTGCGGCGCTTCATCAGCAGGTAGAACACCGCGATGACGAGGTAGAGCGTAGCCGACCACTCGGCGAGCACAGCGATGACGAAGTCGATGTGGGTGAAGTAGACGCCAACCAGAGCGAAGCCGGCCAGCATCAGAATCGCGACCCATGGCACCGAGCGCGAGGAATAGCGGCCGACGAAGCGCGGCAGCGCGCCCTGCTGGGCGTAGAGTGCCAGCACCCTGCCCTCGGCCATGAAAAACACGCTCAGCGTGGTGTAGGTGGCGACGAGCATGCTGACCATGGCCAGGTAGAACACCGGGCCGTGGCCGAGCTTGGCCTCGACCACCTCGACGGTGGGCACCGACATCGCCGACAGCACGCCGAGCGGCAGGCAGGCGAGCAGGCCGAGCGCGAGCGGGATCTGGCGCGCCCAGAGCTGCCAGGCGGCGGAGAGCAGGCCCACGTCGCGCGAGCGCTCAAAATCGCTCCACTCGTCGACCAGCACCTGCTGCACCTCGAGGATGCCGGCCATCACCGAGACCCACAGCGCGCCCACAGTGAACGGCGACATCCAGTTGATCGGCGAGGGCGAGGCCCAGTTCGCCGACCACACCGTGCGGTCGCTGATCAGCCACCACACCGCGATGGCGAGGAAGATGTCGCCCACCAGGGTGAAAGCGACGAGGACGGCCTGCACCTTGCCGGTGATCTGCTGGCCATAAAGGTTGAGCGCCAGCACAGGGCCGAGCACGACGTAGGGCCAGATCCACTGCGGCACCGAGGCGAACAGGCCGTGCAACAGGCCCTGCGCCACCACCAGCTCCAGCCACATGAAGGCGCCATAGACCGGCGCGTAGCCCACGAAGTAGGTGGTGCCGAGCGAGAACAGGCCGGCCTCGCGCCCGAAGGACTGGATCGAGCCTGGCTCGGGGACCGCGGTGATCATCTCGCGGTACAGCCACCAAGTGCAGTTGATCACCAAGGCACCTTCGAGGAAGCCGATCAGCGTCCATTTGATGCCGTACAGGCTGGCGATGTACATGATCCACGCCCAGCCGGCGGTAAATAGCATCTCGCCGGTGCCTATGGCGGAGACGTCGAACCAGTTCAACGCCTTTTCGTCGAGGATCTCGGCGTCGTCGTTCAAACCGTCGAGATCCGCATGAATCATGTTGTCACTCATGAGAACCCCAGCGCTGCGCTGCAGCAGTGACCGAAATGCGTAAATGATGTCGCGGCCTGCTCTGCAGGAACCGTACCAAACCGGCGCGCCGACGCCCAATCAGTATACATTCTTCTCTTTCAGCGCTCGATGCAAGCGGGCAGGCGGGCCTGGGCGCCCGCGCATCCGAGCCGTCCGGAGACCATGCCGGCCACGCGGACGGGGCTGCCTGCAGACGTTGCCGAATGTGTTTGATCTCCGGTGCACGGAATTACGGCGGATGAGACGCGGGTTGCTCGAATCGAGGCACAGCGCAGGGCATCTGGCGCGCAGGAGAGCAACGACCGCACTCACGAGCATGCAGCGGTGCCGAATGCGCGCTCCGCGGCACGGATACCATTGCGGCCTTGTATACAATCTGCTTTATGTGGCATGGGCCATGCGTATCCCTGCTCAGCAATGGAGCCCAGCCATGGCAAAGATCGTCTGCGCCCTCAGCCTGTCACACGCGCCTGGTGTCCTCGGATGGCCGGACGCGCCGGAACCCGCGATGCGCAAGCGCATCGCCGACGCGCACGCCGAGTGCGCGCGCCGCCTCGACGAGGCCAAGCCCGACGTCATCATCGCGTTCCTCGACGACCATTTCGAGAACCACTTCCGCAACCTGATGCCGACCTTCGCGGTGGGCATTGCCGAGAGCCACAGCGGGCCGGCCGACTACATGATGGAGGCGCTGCGCTTCAAGGAAAAGGTGGTGATCCCAGGGCGGCCGGACCTAGGCGAGCTGCTGCTGCGCGGCCTGCTGCACGCGGGGTTCGATCCGGCACGGATGGGCGAGATCGAGTATGGCAACAACCTGCTGGTGCCGCTGCAGTGCATCCGCCCGCAGTACGACATCCCGGTGCTGCCGATGTACATCAACGTGTTCTCGCCGCCGCTGCCTTCGATGGGCCGCTGCTACGACCTCGGTGCCGCGGTGCGCAAGATCGTGGACGGCATCTCCGACGACTTGCGCGTGGCGTTCCTCGCCACCGGCGGGCTGTCGCACTGGCCGCCGGTCTGGACCGAGGGCGCGCCGGAGGGCGACGAGTTCCTGCAGCGCATGCGGCGCTACCAGACCGAGGGCAAGCAGGTGGCGCTCGAGGACCCGACGCTGTACTCCGACCTTGCCGCCTACGAGATCGAGATGGCGGCCAAGAAACAGTGGCCGCTGCAGCACCAGCACCCGCTGGTCAACGCGGAGTGGGACCGCGAGGTCATCGCGGCGTTCGGCAACGGCGATGTCGAGTACCTGCGCAACTGCACGTTCGACGACATCGAGCAGGGGGGCGGCCATGGCGGGCACGAAATGCTCAACTGGATGGCGGTGATGGGTGCGATGGGCGGCACGCCGGCGCATGTGATCGCCTACGAGCCGGTGATGGAGTGGATCTGCGGCATGGGCTACGTCGCCTATGGTCCCGCCGAGCCCGTCGCCTGAGTGCTCGTTCGAGGACCCTGCCCTGCCGGCCATTTGACGCGCCTCGACCGTGCTCCGGTGCGCACGGCCAGGAAAGCCTCTCTGCTCCGGTGTTCGCAAGGACACGCCATCTGGCTCGACGAAGGGATTTCTCGAACAAGCGTCGAGCCACCCCTGCCCTGCGCGCGCGGCCCTAGGCTCTCGCGCGCAGGACGCCTCTTGACTGCATCTCACAGAAGGCCTGTCCCCATGGCAGAGATCACCATCTTCAGCCCCGAGACGCTCGGCACGCCGCTTGGGCAGTACTCGCAGATCTCGCGAGTGAAGGCAGCGTCGGAATTCATCTTCATCGCCGGCCAGGTGGGCGCGGCGAAGGACGGCAGCGTCGCCGAGGGCTTCGACGCCCAGTGCGCTCAGGCGTTCGCCAATACGTTGACCGCGCTGCAATCGGTTGGGGCGGATTGGAGTAACGTCGTCCAGTTTACAACGTATCTTGTCCATTCGCAGGACATCCCGACGTTCATGGAATATCGGCTGCGCGAGTTCCCGGCGTTATTCCCATCCGGAAAATATCCGCCAAACACGCTGCTGATGATCGATCGCTTGGTGAAGGAGTCGTTGCTTGTCGAGGTGCACACCATTGCAGCGCTATAGTCTGCCGGCGGCCACGAAGGACAGCCAATCGGCATTATACCCTGTTTCGATCAAGAGTCGTGCCGTTGAGATCCCTTGCCTAGGCAAAAGAGGTCTAAGGCCTAAGCCGCAGGCGGGTTTGGGGCAGCGCCCTGGCCTTGCTTTCTGATGGCCTATGCAGAGCGCAGCTTCGAGGTCGAGGGCATCGGCGCGAGCTACGTCGAGTCCGATCCGGGCGGCTATCCGCTGCTGCTGATTCATGGTTCGGGCCCCGGCGCCTCGACGGTCGGTAACTGGCGCCGCGTGCTTGATCCGCTGGCGGAGCTCTTCCACGTCCATGCCATGGACCTGATCGGGTTCGGCCGCTCGTCGCGCAAGCCGGCGCCACCGTATTTCGATCTTGACCTATGGCAGCGGCAGTGCGAGGCGTTGATCGAGCGCATGCCGGGCGAGCGCATCGGCATCGTTGCGCACTCGATCTCGGCGGTCCTGGCGTTGCGGCTTGCGGCCGCCAACCCGCGCGTGGGCCAGGTGCTCACGACGGGGGCGATGGGAGCGAAGTTCGCCGTGAACCAGGCTACGGTCCGTTGCTGGACTTTCCCGCCTGACCGCGACGAGTTGCGCCGCACCGCGGAGCATCTTGTCTACGACAAGGCCGTAGTGGATGACACCTACCTCGACGCGCGGATGGCGATCTTGCACGGCGACGCGGCGTATGGCCCGTATTTCTCGACGATGTTCGCGGGCGACCGGCAGGCCTTCGCCGACGGCGCGATCCTGCCCGACGCGGTGCTGGAGCGGGTGGTGTGCCCGGTCACCATGCTTCACGGCCGCAACGACGAGGCGTTCCCGCCAGAGATCACCCTCGCCCTGGCAGGCAAGCTGCGGCAGGCCGATGTGGGCCTGCTGGCGCGCTGCTCGCACTCGGTCGCGATGGAGCACCCCGACGTGCTCCTGGCCGCGGCGAGCCGCCTGTTCCGGCCGCCGGTCGACGCCGTTCCGGGTCGGGCCGGCGCCGGCTCGCCCGCCGGATGACACGAGCCAGCACAGGAGATGGGCGATGAGCCGCCATGTCGAGATTGTGGGCGCCGGCCTCGCCGGGCTGTGCGCCGCCACCAGGTTCGCCCAGCTGGGCTGGCGGGTCTCACTGCACGAGCGCAGCGCCGACCTGCGCATGTTCGGCGCCGGTATCTGGCTGTGGGAAAGCGGACTCAAGACCCTGAGCGTGCTTGGCGCCTATGAGAGCGCCACGCACCGGGCGCGCAACATCCGCGAATGGCGCATCGCCGACAGCCGCGGCCACACGCTGATGTCGCGCGAGATGACGCCGTCCGACCGCATGCTGCTGCCGCCGCGCGCCGACCTCTACCAGGCGCTGATCGACCGTGCCATGGCGCTGGGGGTGGAGATCCACACTTCCTCGGTGATCACCGGCGTGCGTCCGGAGGGGGCGGTGATCACCGAAGGGGGCGCCGAGCGCAAGGCCGATCTGGTGTTGATCGCGAACGGCGCCTACTCGCAGCTGCGCGAGCAGATCCTCGGCACGGCGTGGATCGACTACGGCATCGAGTCCGCGATCCGCATGATGATCGACGGGCACCCGGACGACTCGCCTGACGTGATCACCGAGTACTGGAACGGACCCTGGCGCCTGCTGTTCAACCCATGCACCGAGGGCCAGACCTACATCTTCCTCAGCGCCCCGCTGGACGACGAGCGCTCGCGGCTGCTGCCGATCGACCGCGACCTGTGGAAGGAGCAGTTTCCCGTTGCGTCTGGGCTGATCGACCGCTTCGGCGAGGCGGGTCGCTGGGACCGGCTGGTCAACGTGCGCTGCCGGCGGTGGTCGCAGGGCCGGGTTGCGGTGGTGGGCGACGCGGCGCACGCGATGCCGCCCAATCTCGGTCAGGCGGCCAACACTGCGTTCGGCAACGTCATGGCGCTGGCGCAGATGGTCGATCAGGGCGGCGACGTCGGCCTCTCGCTGCAAGCGTGGGAGGCCCGGCAGCGGCCGCTCACCGACCATGTGCAATGGTGGTCGTACCTCTACGGCTATGTGATCGGCAAGTGGCCGCGCGGGCTGCTGCCGCTGCGCTCGGATCTGCTGCGCATGGTGTCGAAGACGGAATGGTTCGACGAGGGGCTGAACCGCGGCGCCCGCCATGTTCCGGCCGGCTATTCGGAGCAGGCGCATCGACAGTCGGGCGCGGTTGTCGCGCAGGACGCGCTGGCATGAGGTACGCGACGGTGCGTGTCGGCGGGGCGACGCGGGTCGCCGTGGTCGAGGGCGGCGTGCCGGTGCGCCTGCTCGATGCGGCAGTGGCCGATGTCGCGGCGCTGGCGGCCGATCCGGGTCTCGCGTCGCGGAGCAGCGACGACCCGGTTCCTGCCGGTGCGGCGCTGCTAGCGCCGATCCCCCACCCGCGGCGCAACGTGTTCTGCGTTGGCAAGAACTACCGCGAGCACGCCGCGGAGTTCGCCCGCTCCGGCTTCGATTCCGGCGCCGCGGCGACCGAGCAGGACTGCCCGATCATCTTCTCCAAGGTGCCGGAGAGCGTGATCGCGGATGGGGCTACCATCCTGTTCGACCCCGCGGTGTCCGACGCGATCGACTACGAGGGCGAGCTCGCGGTCATCATCGGCCAGGGCGGTCGCGGCATCGGCCGGGCGCGCGCGATGGGGCACGTCTGGGGCTACACGGTGGTCAACGACGTGACCGCGCGCGACGTGCAGGGCCGCATGAAGCAGTGGCACGTTGCCAAGTCGTTCGACACGTTCTGCCCGATGGGGCCGTGGGCGGTCACCGCCGACGAGGTCGACTTGGCCGACACCCGTTTGCGCACCTGGGTGAACGGCGAACTGCGCCAAGACGCCAACACCCGCGACCTCATCTTCGACGTGCCGACCATCATCGAGACGCTGTCGGCAGGGGTCACGCTGTATCCGGGCGACGTGATCGCCACCGGGACGCCGGTGGGCGTGGGCATCGGCTTCACGCCGCCGCGGTTCCTTGCGGCAGGGGACACGGTCGTCGTGGAGATCGCGGGGGTGGGACGGCTGTCCAACCCGGTGGGGCTGATCTAGGCCGGGAGGAGGCAAGGCCGGAGGCTCTGCCCGTGGACTCCGCTCAAGGTAGGCCTTGAATCCCTGTGCCTGGGAAGATGGGATCAAAGGGCCGCCGGCCCTTTGCGGGTCCGGGCAGAGCCCGGCTTTGCTTCCTAGGCCTCCTGCCGCATCACCGCCGCCGCCTGCATCGCCGCATCGACGATGTGCTGGTAGCCGGTGCAGCGGCACAGGTTGCCCGAGATCGCCAGGCGCACCTCGGCGCGGGTGGGGTCCGGCACCTCGGCGAGGAAGTTCTTCAGCACCATCAGCATGCCGGCGGTGCAGAAGCCGCACTGCAGCGCGTGGCAGCGCTGGAACGCCCCCTGCAGCGGGTGCAGCGCACCGTGGCCCAGCGCGTCGACCGGCCTGTAGACGCCGGCCAGCGACTGCGTGGTAATCTGCTGCACCGGACGCACCTGCTGCTGCGACATCTGCTCGATCGTGCCGACGCGGGCGCCGTCGACCTGGCAGGCCAGCACGTTGCACGACTTCACCACCCGGCCGTCCAGCTCCACCGCGCAGCAGCCGCAGCGGGCCTCGTGGCAGCCAGCATGGGTGCCGGTCAGCCCGGCGACGTCGCGGATGAAGTCGAGCAGCAGCATGCGCTCGTCGATCTCGCCGTGCACCGGCCGGCCGTTGACCTCGATCGTGACGCTGTGCATCGCTCGGTTCGCCTTTATCGAAGAAGGCCAGGGCTCTGCCCTGGACCCGCTGGGGGCTGAGCCCCCAGACCCACTCACGTCAGGGCCACACTGCGGGAAGTGGTACTGTTACTTAAACCAATGGTTTCCAAAAGGTTCCACCCTTTGGCGGGTCTGGGCAGAGCCCAGGCTTGCTTGTCTTGCTTCCACTAGGCGCCGCCTTTGAACGCGCGCTCGACCGCGCGCACCGTCAGCGTCTTGACCAGCTCCGCCTGGTACTGACGCAGCCGGCCGGTCTGGTGCTCCGCGGGCAGGATCTCGCGCGAGACCTGGTCCGCCAGCCCGTCGAGCCCCGGGTCGCCTTGGCGCCGCCCGAGCAGGGCGCCGGAGGCCGCGTGCGCCAGCATCGGCGCCTTGCCGACCGCGCCCACGGTCAGCCGGGCGAAGCGCACGGTGCCGTCCTCGACCGCGACCGCGCAGACCACGATCAGGATCGCCGCCTCGAAGGCGCGGTAGCGGAATTTCTCGAGCGCGACACCGGTGTAGGCGGCTTGCGCCGGCAGCACGATCCGGGTCAGCAGCTCGGAGGGCCGCAGGCAGGTGCCGCCGCCAGCTACAAAGAACTCGGCCGCGGGCACAAGCCGCACGCCGTCGCCCGAGGCAAGCTGCAGCGAAGCGTCGCAGCCCACCAGCAAAGCCGGCACGTCGTAGCGCGGCTCGGCTTGGCAGGCGGCGCCGCCGATGGTCGCGATGTTGCGCACCGAGCGGTCGGCGAGGTCGCCCGCCGCCCGGCACAGCTCGGCGTGCCAGCCGCCCAGCCCTGCCTGCGCCAGCTCGGCGTAGGTGGTGGCCGCGCCGATCGACAGCGTGCCCTCCTTGCGGTGGTGGATGCCGCGCAGCTCCTGCAGGTGGCGGATCGAGACGACCTGCGACGGCGCAGTGCTGCGGTCCTTCAACGCGAGGTTGAGGCTCTGCCCGCCGGCGAGCACCCGCGCGTCCGAGCCGCGTTCAGCCAGAACGGCGAACACGTCGGCGATGTCGCGCGGGGCTGCGAAGCTGAACGGCCTCACAGGCGCAGCTCGTCGTCCGGGCTGGTAGGCCTCGGCCACGACGCGTGGTCACGCGGGCCGGCAAAGTCGGGCATGTCGTCCGGATAACGGAACATGTCCACGCCCTGGCGCTGCTTCTCGCGCAGCGCCAGCAGCACGCGATCGGGGGTCATCGGCAGCACGGTGAAGCGCACCCCGGTGGCACTGGCGAGTGCGTTGCCGATCGCGGCCGGCACCGGCCCGACGCTGCTCTCGCCGGCGCCCTTCATGCCACCGGGGATCGCGGTCGAGGGTGCGGGGATCTCGAAGGTGTGGGCCAGTTCGGGCATATCGGCGGCCTGTGGCGCGCGGTAGTCGGCAAACGAGGCATTCAGCAGGTGGCCCTGGTCGTCGTAGATGTACTCCTCGCCGAGCGCCATGCCGAGGCCGAGCAAGAAACCTCCATGGTGCTGGCCCTCGACGATCAGCGGGTTGATCACCGTGCCGCTGTCGTGGGCCATCACGTAATCGAGCAGCGTGATCTGCCCGGTGGAGGAATCGACCCTGACATGGGCAGCGTGGGCCGCGCCGCCATAGGTGACGGTCAGGTTGCCGGTGCCGTCCGGTGCCTGGCGTTCGGTCCTGGTGTCGTAGGTGGCGTTCGCTTCCAGGCTCGGCTCGAAGTCCGGCGGCAGTTGATGGGTGTGGTAGGCGGCGATGCCGGCGAGCGTCTCGAAATACAGGCCGGTGCCGGCCATGCCGCGGACGAACACCTTGTCGCCGCCGGTATCGAGGTCGGCGGGGTCGACCTCCAGCACATGGGCGGCGATGGCAACCAGCTTCTCGCGCAGGCGGCCCGAGGCCATGTGGCACGCCGTGCCGAGCACTGCGGCGGCGCGGCTTGCATAGGTGCCGAGGCCGAACGGCGAGGTCATGGTGTCGGGCGGCGCCAGCTTGATCTTCTCGAAGCCCACGCCGAGCACGTCGGCCACGATCTGCGCTAGCATCGTGGCGTGCCCTTGGCCGTGCGAGACGTCGGACGAGAAGATCGTCACCGTGCCGTCGGTCTCGAGCCGCAGCCGAATCGCCGACTGGTCGGTGTCGAACGAGGGCAGCCGGCAGCTGGTGTACTTCATCGACACGCAGAGCCCCACCCCTTCGTTGAGCACCGGGGCAGCGCGCTTGGCTTGCCAGCCGATCGCGTCCGCCGCCTTCTGCAGGCATTCGTGGATCGAGGTGCTATCGACCTCCTGGCCCATCGGCGTGCGCATCGGGCACATCGACGGCTTGATCACGTTGTGCAGGCGCATCTCCAGCGGATCGAGACCAAGCTTCGTGCAGGCAATGTCGACCAGCTGCTCCTTGGCCCACTTCACCTGCGGCATGCCAAAGCCGCGCAGCGCGCCGCCAGGGGCGAGGTTGGTGTGCACGATATCGGCGTCGATGTGCACGTTGGGGATCACGTAGGGCAGGATGCCGACGTTGCCGCCGAGCTTGACCACCTGGTTGCCCCAGAAGCTCATCGCACCACAGTCCTGGATGACGTAGCTGCGGTAGCCGGTGATGGTGCCGTCGCGCCTGAGGAACAGCTCGGCGTAATGCACCTGCGGGTTGCGCGTGGTGCCGGCGCGGAAGATCTCACCGCGGCTGAGCACCAGGTGCACCGGACGGCCGAGCCGCATCGAGAACAGCGACGCAATCACGTCGTGCGGGAACACCTGCAGCTTGGCGCCGAACCCGGCGCCAACCTGCGGCGCCACCACGCGAACCCGGTTCTTGGCGACCTGCAGCGCGTCCGCCAGGCCGTCGCGCAGCAGGAACACGCTCTGGGTCGAGGCGTGCAGGGTCAGGGTGCCGGTAAACGTGTCGTAGTCGGCGACGCAGCCATGCGGGTCGAGTGCGGCGCCGGACTGCCGGTTGGTCGCGAAGCGCTGTCGCACCACGAGATCGGCGTCCTGCTCAGCCTGCTCGATGTCGCCGACGCGCACCCGCCAGCGGTCGAAGATGTTACCGTCGCCGTACTCGTAGCTGATGTCCTCGTGCAGCAGCGGCGCGCCGGGCAGGATCGCCTTTTCCACGTCGACCAGCACCTCGAGCGGGGTGTAGCCGACCTTTATCGCCTCCAGTGCGTCCATCGCCTGGTAGCGGGTGTCGGCGACCACCGCCGCAATCTCCTGGCCCTCGTACAGCACCCGGTCCACCGCGAAGGGCAGGTGGTCGGCGACCAGCAGGTCCTGCGTCATATCGCCCCAGGGCTTGACCACGCCCACCAGGTCGCGCCCGCACAGCACCGCGTGCACGCCCGGCATCAACCGCGCTGCCTCAAGATCGAGCGTGATGTCGGCGTGAGCGTGGCTGCTGCGCAGGATCTTGGCGTACAGCATGCCGGGCAGCCGGACGTCGTCGATATAGCGGCTGGTCCCGGTCATCAGCGGCACGTCCTCGACGCGCGGCCGCGGGGCGCCGATCTCGCCGCCCGGCCGGCCGCCGAACGGCCGCAGGGCGCCGGCAGGCGTGTCTGCGCCGGGGGTCATGCGCCTTCAGCTTCAGGGAAAGCAAGGCTGGGCTTTGCCCAAGGCCACCAAACGGCGAAGCTCTTCGGAAATACTTCCGCTAAGCATGGGAAGTCGGAAGGATTGGCTCTTGGCGGGGCCACCTGGCTTGAGGGAGGGGGGCAGAGGCTCACGCCTTGCTGGCCTGACTGGTCACGCTTCACAGCCGCGCGGCGCTGGTGCGGCGGCGCAGCACCTGGGCGCGGTAGAAACCGCCCCGCTTGGTTTTGGGCACGACGTAGTGGTCGTAGGCGCAGACCACGGCCACGATCGCAAGCCAGGTACCACCCGCCGCCCAGTTCTCGGTCAACGCCGCGATCGTCATCATCGCGGTGAACAGCAGCACGAACAGTGCGATCGGCACGCCGAATCTTGCTTCCAGCGGGCGCTCCAGCGTGC
>CAXSFF010000001.1:0-29617 GCA_964236035.1 uncultured Acetobacteraceae bacterium | reverse complement strand
AGCCGCAGCGACTGCCGCGCCATCTGCTCCTTGTGGCGGATGCGCCCCCACTTGGTGTCCAGCCGCTCTTCCAGCGTCTGCACGTCCACCGGATGCTTCTCGGCCAGCTCGCGTATCCCCATCAACGCCGCCGCTTGCTCGGGCCCGAACGCGAGACTCATGTCACGCCCCTAAGCCCGGCCGAACGGCGGAGCCTGTATCGGCCCCGTCATCAAGCGCTCGCGCCGCAACTGGTGCTGCCCCCGCTCTAGCAGCGCGACCAGCTCCGGCTGTTCCGTCCGCACCTGGTCCAACTCCGGCGCCGCCACAGCATGCAGCCGCCCCTTGTCGCCGTAGCGCAGGATCCCGGTGCAATAAAGGCACAGCGAGAAGTCGCCCCGCTGCGGCACGTGCTTGCCCGCATGAACACCTGTCACGCCGTCGAGCAGGGCGCCGCAGAGCGGGCACAGCGTGGCGGCAACCTTCTGGCTTACGACGCGACGGCGCACGCCGCCCGCTCCCCGGGCATCAGCCGTCCCCGGTCATGCTCTTGAGCAACTGCATCGAGAACTCCTGCGAGCCCTTGTCGTACGCCTCGCGCAGCGCCTGCCGCAGCACTCCGGCCATCAGCGGATGCTGGGTGTAAACCGTGGCGCCATGTTCCGGCCGCAGGCCCAACAGCCACTCCGCCACCGCGGCAATGGTCCGGTCCCGGGATTCCTCGTACTTCCGGAGCGACTTTTCCTTGGCGGCCTGCTCCTCCGGCGTCAGCGCTCCCAGGCGGTCGCGCAGCAACAGGTCGAGGAACTCGGGTTTGGATGTCATCGGCACCGCTCCGGTTGGGGTGGCAATCAAAACACCTGCAAGAGCTTCCTGATGAAAACGACGACCGCCTCGTGCCCGCCTTCCGCCTCGGCCCAGCTCGCGTAGCGGATCGCCCCCCTGAACTGCGGCAGGCCGAAGACCATCGTTTCGAACAGCAGCGGCCCGTTCGCTTCCCCCGCAGGGACGCCGTTGAACACGGTGCTGATCAGCACCTTGACGCCTCGGCGCCGCACGATCCTCCGCCCAACCTGGCAGCGCGCGGCGTCGCGGCGGAACGCTTCCGCGGCGAAGTCATCGGCGAGGACCGGTTCGTTGCCGGCCGTCAGCACATACTGGCGCATCCGTGCCAGTTGGGCCTTGTCGGCGCCCAAGAACAGCCGATTGCCTGTCCAGGTCTTGCAGCGCGCACAGTAGCCTTCGTGCTCGTCGGTGGGGTTGAAGGAAACCGACTGGCAGGTCGGGCAGGTGAACGCCACGCCAGCCGCCGCCCGGTATCAGCCGGACGCGGGAGTTGCCGCCTTGGCCCGCTTCAGTGCCATCTCGCGGTGCATCTCGCGCTTGTCGGCCTGCTGCTCCCGCATCGCGCGCAGGACATCGGGCTTGGTCGCCTCCAGGAACCGGACCTCGCTGACCGTCAGCAGCTGCAGCGTCATCTTGCTATCCAGTCGCAGCCCGATCGTGCAACCGGTGCAGATCGCCAGGTCGCCCGGCTTCAGGCCTTCGAACAGCCACTTCGGCGTCATGCCAGGCCGGACATGGTTGTAGCCGCAGCACGGACAGGTGCCCTGCCGGGCCGCCCGCGCAAGCGGCGGCAGCGGACGCGGTTCAACGAGCCCTTGGGTCAGCAGGTCGGTCAAGACTTCACCCCCGCCGCCGTGGCCTGGCTGCTGTCGCGGGTGGCACAACTCAGCACCCTGCGCATCCAGCTTGCCACCGTGCGCTCCTCCGCCTGGGCGGAGCGCTTCATCGCCACTTGCAGCTGCCGACTCAGCTTCAACGAAATCCGAACCTCGCCGGTTTGTTCCAGGGCGTCGCCGTCCATCGTGCTTCCCTCGCGTATGCGGGGACACGATACATCAAAAGCGCATACTTATTCCAGTGCTACAAGCGGGCGCCGCCATCCAATCCGGACGGCTCCTGCGCCGACGCCAAGGCGATGCCGATGACCTCGCCAAGCTGCTTGTGCACGGCGACGGCCTCCGACACCGTCAGCTCGCAGAACATCTGCCGGATCGCCAGCCCGACCGCCTGCTCGGTGTCGAAGATGCGCTTGATCGCGACGTAAACCACGCCGGGTCCGGCGCGGACCGACATGTGACTGCCCTCGACGTGCTGCAGGTAGTATCCGCGGGTTTCCGGGCGGGGCACGTCAAGCGGTCCCCGCGCGTACCGCCAGCCACTCCTGGTCATTCAAGCTGTCGGCGGTCACCGCCGACTTCACGAAGGCCGGCGGCACCGAGGCTGCCGCGGCCGCCTGGACGGGCTTCGCCACCCCCGGGAAGGCCAGCACCGTGGCCGGCGACGGCCCGGCGTGATGGGCGTAGGCCGCCACCAGCTTCGCCGCGTAGGCCGCGACCGCGCCTGAACCGTTGTAGCCCCGGGCGAACGTCGCCCAGTCGCGGTTGCGCAAAGCGTCCACCAGGCCGTTGTGATCGCAGTAGTCGAGCAGCAGCTCGAAGCCGCCCTCCTCGCTGTCCATGCAGTCCTGGACCAGGTCGGCGACACATGCGTAGCCGCAGATCGCAAAGTTGAAGCCCATGACCTGGGCGACCCCCCACGAGGTGCTGTGCATGGCGGCGTCGGCGTCGATCAGGCAGGCCCGCTTCAGCCGCTGGTAGTTGCCCTCGCTGGTCGGCGGATAAGGCATCGTCCCCTGCTTGGCATAGGCGAGCCCGGCCCGGACGGCGGCGAGCTGCTTTTCCGGGTCGCGCGCCAGCTCGCGAAAGAGAATGTGCGGCTCGAACAGGATCTTCGGCCGCCCGAGGGCGTCGAAGCCGCTGCCGGAGCTTTCCACGTCCAGCACCGCCTGCAGGGCCGCAAGGCCGCAGCCCCAGCGCTTGGCGGCGGCGGCTACGTCGGCCAGCCCCATATGCACGCCGGCGCCGATGAAGCCGGCCGCCTGCGGGGTGATCTCAGCCGAAACCGCGAGGACGTCCATCGGCTCAGCTCCCCTGCTGGATTGTGGGGGCGGAGACGATCGAGGCGGCGGCGGCGTCCGGGCTACCCGCCCTGGACATCACCGCCTGCAGCATGGCGGTGGCATCAAACATCCCGGCCCGCGCCACAACCCCCGGCTCCGGCGTCGCCGACAGCACGCCATTTGTCAGGCTGAGGTTCGGATCGACCGCCAGCATCGTAGTCCGCACCACCACCGGCTCCGGCGTCGGCGACAGCACGCCCTTGGCCAGGCTGAAGTTCGGATCGACCGCCAGCAGGCGGCCGAGCGCACCATCGATCTTGTCCGCGACCAGCTCGGGCGACAGCTTGGCCATTTGGGTGGCGGCGCCGGCCGTGAGGGCATCCTGCGCCACCTGGATCGCCAACGCCTTGGCCACCGCGAAGGATGGCGCGCCGTTGCCGGCCAGGGTCGCACCCAAGTGGTTGTAGGCAATGCCGCTGGCTTGGGAAACCTCGTCGGCCAGCGTCTGGTTCTTGATCCAGCGGTGCGCCAGCACCGCGACGACGCTGGGGACCAGCAGGTCGAGCGCCGGATGCACGGCCTCGAACGTCCCCTTCAGCACCAGCATCAGGAAATCCGGCAGCGGGCCGAAGCCGTTCAGCACCATCGACAAGGCAGCGTGGGCCACGGACAAATTGGACATGACGGCTCCTACTGGGGGGAAAGGCTGCGGATGATCGCCAGGAACAGGCGCTCGCGGGCTTGCGCCCGGTAAGACAGCTGCTCCCAGGGGATCATCATCGGATCGCACTGCTGGCCGAGGTCGAGCTTCGGGCCGAATTGCCAGCCGGCTTCGCGCTTGTCGCGCAGCCAGCTCGTGTGCAGGTCGGAGGCGATTGCGCGCGGCGTCGCCGTCGCGACCTTGACCCCGCGGACCAGGTTCTCGCGCTGGTAGGCCTCCAGGCCCGGCCAGGCCTTGGTCATCAGGTCGCCGTGCGAAGCGGCGTGGGCGCGATCGGCCTCATGGCAGATGCGGGCGATATGCTGGGCGTCCATCGGTCGGCGGCTCCTGTGTCGCCGCCACCCGCGCACCCGCTTGGTTGCGCGGGCTACTCTGTTCCCGGGTGCGGCGCCGCAGGCGAGGGCGGGCGCCGGACCAGGAAGGGCAGCGGGCGCAGTGGCGCATCGAGAGGCACCCAGCTCGTGGGACGCACGCGGGCGCGGCGCTCAACCTGGAAGGCAGCCACGTCGCCGTCCTCGCGCACCAGCTGGGGTGCCAGCGCCGAGCCGGTCAGCGGCCCGCAGCGGTGGTCGAACGGCGTCCACAGCGACTGCCGTTCGGGGAAGGCAGCGCTGTCGCGCAGCCGCACCAGCGTCGGCTGCACCAGCATCGAGGCGTCTTCGCGCAGGCACAACGTGGACAGCCAGGTGAAGCGCTGGCCGGGCAGCACGAAGGCCAGCTTCTCGCCGACGAGGTATCGTGCGTGGCCGGTGGTGGTCAGCCCGTCCTCGATCGCGGTGTAGGGTCCGCTGACGCCCTGGTCGGTGTAATCGTCGCGCGGATCGAACCAGGTCGCGTGCGCCAGCAGAAGGCACGGCAGCCCGACCAGCAGGAAGAAGACGGTAAGCCGGATCGATACCCGCAGCCGCATGATCGTGCCTACCAATTTGGCCACCACCAGAGCTGGTCCCACCCGCGCAGGGTGCCGACGTGGGTCCAGGTCACCTTGCCCAGGGCGGCGAGGCCGATCCAGGCCGCCCGCTCGCCCCACTTCATGCCGCGGCCGCGCATCACGATCCAAGCGCGCCGGAACTGGGTTTCGACCAGGGTCGCCCGGAACATCTCGATCTGCGTCTTGTTGTGTTCCTGGATGTCGGAATACTGCTTGCCAAGCTCCACGGTGAAGCGGTCGAGCGCCATGGACAGCTTGCCCTCGATCTCGCCGTCGCGGGCCTGCAGCCCGTCGAGGCGGCCGACGATGTTGACCTGGCCCGCCCGCAGCTCCGTCACGCCGGCTTCAAGGCCGCTCAGCCGCTCGCCGATCGGCTCATGCCGCGGCTGCCGTTCCCACCGGATCATGGCGAAACGTCCGAGCGCGATGGGAAGGGAGGAGCAGCACACATGGCGACACAAACAAATCCGTTTGGTTGCGCCGTCGATCAGGCCGCAGGCGTGGCAAGCGGAAAATGCCGCTTCCGGCGGATTTTTCCCGTTACAGCGGCACCACGAACAGCAAGGCGCGCCGCCGCAGCGTGCGGCCGCCGGCGGTGCTGACCAGCACGCCCACCTCGTAGCGCCAGCCGGGCTTGCCGCCGCTGATCCACAGCGTCGCCACCTGCCCCGAGTACAGCCGGGCGACGCAGCTGATGTCCGGCGCGCCGTTGTCCGTCACGGCCAGGGCGTTCGACGGGCTGATCGAGACGTCGGAAACGGCAGAGATCACGTCGCCGGGCGACATCGCCTCTGAGAAGTCCACTGTGAAGTCGCTGATGTCCTCGGGGTCTTTCGGGTCGGGGAACCGTGGGATCGCCATGGTTGCTCCCTAGCCCTGGACGATGACGGTGCGGCCGGGATCGGCGGTCGGAATGGTGTAGCCGCGCCCATGCGCCCGCGGCTTCGGCGCCGTCGCCTGCCCGGCCGCCGTGCTTGGGGTGGCAGCGCTGCTGGCGCCCGTGGGCGCGGCTCCGACTGGACCATCGCCCAGCATGGCCTAGCCGCCCGTCATGCGGTGGCGGGCGGCTTCGCCCCACATCAGGCGAGAGCCTCCTGGCCCAGCGGCAGCACGCGGGGGCTGAACCCGGCGGGGATGTTGTCGGTGCGGCTGGGCGTGGCGCTGTTGATGATCGGGAAGACCGCATCCATCGTGTGCAGGCCGTCCGCGCTCACGACCTTCACATGCAGGAAGCTCACCGGGGGCGCACCGGACCGTGACGCGATGGGCTGGATGACGCCGCCCGGCGTCACGCCGAAGTAAGGGTTGGCGGGGATGAAGCCGGCATCGCCCAAGGCGCTGTACACCGCGCCGGTTCCCCATGGGTTGTAGGCGGGGTCGCTCGACGCGACGGCTTGGATGCCCCAGCTCGTGAGCTGGCACAGCGGCGTGCCGACCGCGGCGGCGGGGTCGCAGCGTATCTCGTGCACCCCTGGGTCCATGACACCGTTGCTGCAGTTGCAGGTGTTGACGGTGTAGCTCTGCGGATTGGGCGACCACCAGCACATCGGCGCCCGCACCGGGGTTCCCGCGATGAGCGGCGAGCGCAGGTCGATGGGCGGCGGCTCGGACAGCGTGGCGACGCCCGCCGGAAAGCTGGTGCCGCCGTTGTCGCTGTTGCCGACGCAGAGGAACTTGTTCGGCTTGAAGCCGAACTGCGAGCAGTTGACGAAGGTGACCTTGACCGGCAGCCCGGTCGCCGGGTCCACCGGGACGCCGCCGAGGTTGGTCTGCGCCCAAACGGCGATGGCGTCGCCGTTGCCATAGCTGCCGGGATACAGGTTCACAAAGGTGACGTTCTCGAAATACAACTCGGCTCCGGGGTTGGGCCTGGCATAGTTCGGTGCGCCCGGCGTGTTCGGCTGCTGCTCGCGGGCGTACTGCACCAGGCCGACGTTGTTGGCCATCGGACCCTTGATGAAGGTCACGCGGAGGAAGCGTCGGCCGCCGCCGTCCGGTATGTCCATCGCGCTGCTGCCGCGGCCGACGATCCCCTCGGAGAACACGCAGTCGGTATAGGTCGCCGTGACCGAGCGGTCCTTCCAGCAATGGCCGCCGTTGACCGCCTGGGACACGATGTTGGCGCCGGCCGCTTCCTCGGCGTCCATATACCAGTTGTGCGTGAAGCCGCTGTTTCCGGTGCCGCACATCAGCGCCAGGATATTGCTCATCGTCAGCCGGCCCTTGATGCTTCCAAGGTAGGCGTTGTGGTTGTTGTGGCCGTAGTAGTTGGAGATGGTCGTGTTGCCCTGCCGCGCCCCGTCGTCTCGGACGCCGGCCACGTTGTTCGGCCCGATCACGACGTTTTCCGCCTCAAGGTTGGACAGGCTCACGTCGCGGGTCCCGGTCAGCAGCACGCCGCCCTTGCCATAGTATCCGGCATCGCCGCCCACCACCGGCAGGGCGCCGGTGCCGGCGTCCGGCACGCCGACGATGCCGTATGGGCCGGCATAGCCCCCATAGGCCATCTGATGCCCGCGGTCGGTGACACCGCTCTGTGTGGACGCGGTGAACTCGCTGTACCAATCGCGCCGGCCAGGCCGGGTATGGACATGGAACTGGACGCCAGGGCCATAGGTCGCCGGCCCCACGGCGTCCTCGAACACGGCACTCGTCGCGTTGGCATAGTAAGGGTAAGCCCGTCCCGGCCCGACCTCGAACACCGACCCGGCCGCCGCGGCGGCGCCGACAGTGAAGGGGACCAGGCACACGTCCACGCCGTTGGTCGCCACAAGCGTCACCGGCTCCGGGCTGGCAGCCAGAAGCGCAACAGTCGTGACCTTGTGGCCGACGGCATCGACGGCATAGCGGGCGCCAGGCCCCTCGATGGTTGGCGGGCGGAGTTTCAGGCTGTAGCTGATCGTGCCCGTCATGCCGGCCGGTTGCGAGAACGACGCGACCTGCGCCCCGATGGCGGTCCCGTTGGTCAGGCCCGTGGCCAGGATGACCGGCATCGCGGATGGGTCGAGGGTGCTGCCCTGCACGACGGTGGTGGAAAACGTGCCGGTCGCGGACGCGCCGCTGTCGCTGTCGGTCAAGGTGAAGGACCGGCTGCCCAGCGGCGGGTGGTCGGCAGCCAGGACGCCGGCGCCGGTGTTCACGTCGATGGTGAACAAGCCGGCGTCCGGTCCGGCCAAGGTGAAGTCGTGGTTGCCGGTGGTCGTGGTGGACGAGGCTTGGAACACCTTGACCCCGGCCAGGAGCGCGGTGGAGATCGGCAGGAACGCGACCGTCAGGCCAACAACCGTAGGCAGCGTCGCCACCGGGTTATAGGCGACGGAGGTGATCGTGGAGGGTGACGTCGCGCCATCCAGGAGGCGCACGGCGAACCGGCCGCCGGCGGCTATTGCTGGGCAACTGGATGCGAAGAACAGCGCCCCATCGACAAACAACGCGAACTGCGCGCCGTTCTGGACCATGCGCCAGACCGTTCCGACCGGGTAGCCCTTGTGGCTGTCCGTCTGGTAGCCGGCATAGGCGCCGTTGGTGAAGTTGGCCGCCTGCAGGTACATGTAATCGTCGTAGAGGATCAGGCCGTTGGCGCCGCTTCCGGTGCCGGTCAGGCCGAAGCCGAACGAGATTTTACCCGGCGCTGCCAGGGTGACAACCAGCTCGCCCTGCACCGCTGCCGGGCCGAACGCCGCCATGCCGCTCCCAGGCTGCAGGACGTATTGCCCGGAGCCGTTCACCGCGCTGCCGTTGCCGGCCCCCGTGATGAAGGTTGGAAGGCTCGGAGGCGTGCCGGCGAAGTTGTAGGTCATGATGGTGCCGGTCGGCGCCGCCACGGGCGTGGGGGCGGGCGTCACGGTCACGCCGGCCGCGGTGAATGCCCAGGCCGCCGTGCCCAGCAGGAGTTGGCGGCCGAGCTTGTCAACGAGGTCGGTCATGGTGCCATCTCCAGGCGGTGGACGGAGGGGTCGCGCTCTGGATGCCAGATGCAGATGAACTCACTGTCGGGCAGCAACGCCGTGACCTCGTGCCCATCCTCGGCCCGGACGTTCACATAGTCGCCCACGCCCAGCTCGAACGTCTGCGCCGCAGGTGCGCCGGGGCCGTTGACCACCACGCGCACCCGGCCCGTCTTGACGATGGTTACATGGTCGAACTTATGCGTGTGGCCGCCGCACTTGTCACCCGGCTCGGCGAGGCGGTTATGGTAGAACAACAGGTCGCCGCAGCGGGATCTGAATTGGCTATGCGCCATCATCCCACCGTGATCTGGCTGATGACCGTGCCGGACTGGAACCCGCTGCCCACTTCGATGTAGCCCTGCGCCACGGACGGCGGGGTCCATGCGGGGTAGCCGCCCGGGATGCTCACATCCGAGCCATTGACCTGCGGGTGCCACCCGCCGTTCGCGTCGATGCGGATGCCGAAGCCGGTCCAAGCATAGTACTGGACCCCTGTGCCAAGGATCGACCCATACTTGTAGGAGAGCGTCGCATCCACGCCGTTCGTGACGACGTGTAGCTCGACGTTGCCACCACCATCCCAGAACATGAAGCCGCCGTTTTGCCGTGCCGCGTCGAAACGGCCCAGAGACATCGGGCCGGCGGTCTTGGGAGTGACGGTGGTAGTGGATAAGGCAGCAGGCGTGTAGCCAGCAGTCACCAGCAGGGCGTGGGTGTTGCCCGCGGTTCCGCAGATCAGGCCGCCGCTGCCGTCGAGCGTAAAGCCGCTGGTATTGGAACCCGTGAGGGCCAGCTTGCCGGTTGGCGCACCCGCGGCGCCGGTAAATACCAGCGGCGATGACAGGGCCGAGGCAGCTGCTGCCACGACCACGAAGGCAGCCGAGGTGCCGATGATGCCCTGCGCCGCGCGGTCGCGCACTTTGATGGTCTGCGCCGAGCTGGCCGCAGCCACCACCACGTTGGGAATGCTGAACGTGTTGGCCGGCGTGGTGGTTGTCGCCCCGGTTGCGGTGGTCCATGTCGTGCCGCCGTCGCTGCTGTAGTCGAGCTGGGTTGGGGAGCCATTCGCGAAGGTGCCCGTCACCGTGAATGCAGTGCCGGCGGTCTGCTGCGGGATCGCGTTGACCGACAGGGTTTCCACAGGGGCCGCTGCGACCGCGAAGGCTCCGGAGACTGCGACGATACTCTGCATCGCATGGTCGCGCACCCGGATGGTCGCTGCCGACGCCGCTGTGGAGAAATTCACGCCGATGATGGCGTAGTTGCCCGAAGCGCTGGTCAGCGTGTTGCCGCTGACCGTCGCCCAAGTCGTGCCGCCGTCCAAGCTGTAGTCCAGCCCGCCGGGTGGGCCGTTGGTATAGGCGCCATTGACGTTGAACGCGGTTCCGGCGGTCTGGGCAGCCGGCGTGGTCACGGTCAACGTCTCGCCCGCGGCCACGGCGAAGCTGACGGTGTTGCTCAGCACCCCGTTGCCGTCTTTGATCTGCACCGTGTGCGTGCCCGAGGCCAGGCCAGGCATCGACAAGGAAACGGCACCGTTCGACATGGTCGAGCCTGCCGGCAGCGCCACGAAGGCCCCGGCGTCCACGCTGACGGTCAGCACCGGCGCGGTGCCATCGTTCGTGTAGCTGCCGGTGACGACGTAGCTCGTGCCGGGCTGCACGCTCGTCGGCATCACGAGCGCCAGCGCCGGCGCGCCCGCGCTTCCGGCACCGCCGGCGGTGCCGAGGTAAGCCCTGAGGGCGCCAAGCGTCGTTTGGTAGGCGGTGTTGTCGGGAGCGAACACGGCGACCGCGAGCGTGTCGGCCAGGGTCGCCAGGACCAGGCTGGACAGCATGGCGGACACCCGCGGCGTCAACAGAACCGGGTCCAGCTTGCCGAAGGTGCGTTTGGTCAGGTCGGTCGGGAAGGCGGGGTCGTGGACGTCGATGATCACGGCTGCGCCGGTTGGGATGACCCCCAGAACGGGGACCCCGCTCAAGACGATGTCAGTGGCCATGGGAAGCTCCTATCCAATGATGAGGCGGCGGCCCGAGCTGTCCACGAGCGCGGAGCCGGAGGTGTCCACCAGGGTTGGCGACGTCGAGGTGACGGGGATCGTGGTAACCGGAAGGGTGCCGCCCGCTGTGAGGCCGAACTGGGCCAGCAGCGCCGCGAAGCTGAGATGGGTGCCGTTGGTCAGCACGATCAGCACTTGGTTCGGGTCGGCCTGGGCCGCCGCGGCCGGAGCGTTGGCCAGGACGTGGGTGACGGTGCTGGCGGCGGTCACCAGCGACACCGTCGTCCCTGGCTCGCCGCTCAGCACCAGCAGCCCGCCGGTGCTGCTGTCCTCCAGGGCGCGGCTGATCCTGCCGTCGGTGCCCATGGTGCCGACGCCGACCTCCCAGGGGCCGGACGGCACGTCGATGGCATATGAGAATGTCGTGCCGGGTGTGACCCCGGCTGCGGCAAAGCTGCGGAAGCGCGACACGGCGCCGCCCAGCGTCATCGGCCCTGCGCCGATGGCCGCCGTGGCTTCCTTCACCCGGTTGGCCGAAAGGTAGGCCATCTATGCCTCGTCGATCAGGAAGTAGGCGCACATCACCGGCACGCCGATCGTGATGTCGGCCGGCGTGATCGCCAGTGCCGCGTCGCCGTCGAGGCTGCCGCAGTCCACGTCGGCCACCGGAGCGCCGGCGGCCGACAGCAGCCGCGCCCACCCGGCGGTGCCGCTGGCCGCGGCGGCGCTGTCCTGGGTGATTGCTGCCGCTTCCAGCACTGGGCCGAGCTGCGCCATCGGCGGCGTGGCGGCCGTGGTGAACCCGCCGCCGGTCAAGGTGACGGTCGGCGGCGCCGTGTAGCCGGATCCGGGGCTGGTGACGCTGACCTGGGCGATGGCGCCGCCGGAGATGACGGCCGTCGCGGCGGCGCCGGTGCCGCCGCCGCCGGTGAAGGCGACGATGGGGGCGCTGTTGTAGCCGGCGCCGCCGGCGCCGAGGATGAGCGCGTTGACCCCGGCGATGATGACGGTGCCGAAGCCGCGGTTGTTGCCGGTCATCGTCGAAAGCAGGGTGCCCGAAGGAGCGGCGTCGGGGCTGTCGGGGATGGCGCCGTCATAGATGCGGATCATTGCCGCGGCGCCGAGCTGGGCGTTGATCGCGGCCAAGCGTGCCACCCGTGTGGCGATCGAAAGGGTCAGCGTGGCCATCTGCGCTCCTTGGGTCGTGCCGCTGCCACTAGGCGGTCGGCCAGGCCACCGCGGCAACTGCTGATTGCACCTGGGCGAAATTCGTCGCGGCGTCGATCTGTAATTTTGCGGTGCGGCGGATCAGCTTGATATGCGCTCCCACGCTGTCCCAGGCCGTCATCTGCGCGATCACCCCGTGGGCGACCTGCAGCAGTGTCACGTCCTGGCCGACCTGGTGCAGCGCCGCCTGCTCGGCGGAAAGCCAAGGATAGTCCTCGGGTTTCAGGGTCGCGGAGGGGTCCTGGCGCAGGGCTGCTTCCGCGTCCGCCTGGGTGGCCGAGTATTCGAGCGCCTGGCCCGATCCTGGCGTCAGGAAGATCAGGCGCGCTTGTTCGGCGGCGGCGTCGATCGTGGTTGAGGCGGCGAGCTTGTAGGATGCGAGATCCGGCGGCGTCGGCATCGGCAGCGCCAGGAGCTGCAGCACGCCGTTGATCAGCCGGCACTGGCCCGGGGAGGCCTGGATCGTGTCGAACTGCTCCTTTGTGACGACGGTCGATCCGGTCGGGACAAAGGCCGCTCCGTCGCCGGAGGTGCCGCTGGCGGTGATCGTCCCGTCGGTGGCGACGGTGGCCCAGTAGCCGGTCAAGACGCCTGGTAGGGCGGGTGAGGCGGCTGCACTGGCGCAGGGCTTGCGACGGCAGGCGCGGCAGGTTCGCCGTCGGGCGTGTCCGCGGGCGGCGCCGGCCAGATCACGGAAAGCGGGAAGCCATCCTGCCCCGTGATGTCGCGCAGCTGCTGCCGGTAGTTGCGCCAGGCGCTCTGCCAGATCACCCCGCCGGGCACGTCGGGCATCTGCGTCCAGTCGCACGCCGAAAGCAGCCGTGCCCGCTGGCCCAGCGCCGTGCGCCGCGCGTCGGTCTCCAGCGGCGGCAGCAGCCGCGGCTCGCCGTCGGCCAGGCTCCACCGGCCCGGCTGCTGCAGCAGGGCATAAATCGTTTCGGTGACTTCCTGGCGTCCGGCACCGGCCAGGCTTTCGCGGCTGATCGTGGGCGGCATGGTGCCCGTGGACAGGACGGTGCCCTCGTGATCGAGGTGGACGTAGGGGATGCGCAGGATCGGTGCGTCGGGCATCTATCGCTTGTAGCTCACCACTGTGATGGAAGTTCGCCCCACCACCGCGTCGGTGTAGGTCGGCTGGCCGGCGTTTCCGCCGGGAGTTGCCTGCATGACATATATCCAGGTCCCTGGGTATGGCGGGTGGTCCACATAGTCATCGAAAAAGATGCCGTTGCCGCCGATCGCATAGGTCGCGAGCGTGACCGGGTTCTGCGAATTCGCATCCAACCGGGTCAGGGTGAGACTTGCGTCGGCCATCAGTTCGACCCGTTGCTTTCATTGGTGTTGGGGCTTTGCGGCGTTCCGTAGGTCGCGGCGAAGTAGGCGCGCATCGTGATCACCACGCCGCTCGTGTAGCTATCGGTGCCGACGAAGACGTTGATCGATTTCGGCGTGCTGCTGTTGCCGAGGCTCTGCGACACCGCGACGTCGGTCACGCATCCCTGGCCGAGCTTGCCGGTGCCCAGCGTCAGGTTGGCGATCTTGGCGTTCTCGACCGTGAGGTCCTTGATGTTCGCGGCTTCGATCGTGGCGACGCCGATCTGCGCCGAGCTGGTCAGCAGCTGCTCGGAGGCGAGATGGATCGCGTGGATGGCGTATCCCGCGATCTGCGTGCCGGCGATGGCCGCCGCCTGCACGTTGCCGCCGACGATGGTGTTCGCGGCGATGCGGTCGCCGGTGATGGTGTAAGCCTGGAGGTTGTACGCCGCGAGCGTGTTGACCGCCACGCGGTCGCCGGTGATCGATCCGGCAGCGATATTGCCGGCGACTATGGTCCCGGCGGTGATGCGCGACGCATTGAGCGTGCCGGTCGCGATGGTGTTGCCGTCGATCGTGGTGATGCCGCCAGGCACCCAGGGTCCCAGCTTGCCGCCGGCGGGGAGCTGGCCGAGCTGCGCCTTGGAGAAGGCCATGAACGGCGACACTGCGCCAGCCGGGCTGCCGGTCAGGATGATGCGCAGGATCACGAAGGCGGTGTTCGGCGGCGACACCGCGATCACCTCGGCACGCTGGTAGAAGTCCTCGATCAGCCCGTTGCCGAACGGCAGCGACGGGATGCTGGCGGACGAGGTGATCGACAGGACGTTCTGGTTGTAGTCGAGGAACAGCAGCTGGATGAAACCGATCCCGCCGCTGTTCGGCTGCAGCAGGGCCGCGCCGCCGTAGGTGGCGTTGCTGGCCGCCGGCAGTCCGGGATGGCCGGCTTGCGGGCTCCAGTCCCAGGCGAAGCCATGGTTGGTAAATAGCGGTGCGCTGTCGAGCCGCTGCATGAAGCCGGAGCCCCAACCCGTCAGCGCCCAATTGCCGTTGACCGTGCTGGCCGCGTCCATGACGATGATCGGATTGGAGCCGAAGGCTGGCTGGCCCACGCCGAAGGTGAACCTGCCCCACCCGAACGGCCCCTGGTCGCACGACGCGTTCCAAATGAAATTCGACGGGCTGCCGATCGTAAGCTTGTCGGCGGTGACCGCGCCCGCGGCGAGCGCCCCGGTGGTTATCGCGCCGGCCGCGATCGTCGCGGCGGTGACCGAACCTGCGGCGAGTTGGTTGGTGAAGATCGACCCGGCGCGTATCTCGCCGCCCTCGATGCTCACCCGCCCGCCTGGCCCCCATGGCATCTTGGGGACGTTCGGCAGGCCGAGGCCCAAGGCCGTCTTGGTAAACATTAGGAATGGGGTGTTTCCGGCAGCCGCGCCGTGCACGGCCTGGGCTACCGGCGTGTTGCCCATCCTCATCATCAAAGTGACCAGGGTCGCATTGACCGGCACCACGCCCTTGACGACGATCTGGGAGTAGTTGCTTTCGGCCTTGCCGAAGCCGGGCTGCGGGAACGCCTGCGCCCCGGTGGACGGCGCGCTGATCAGCGACCAGGACCCGTCGGCGTTCTGCCCCAGGAACATGACGAACAGCTCGACCGAGCAACGGTGCGTTTGCACCAGGGCTTGGGCTTCCCACAGCTCGCCGGTCGCGCAGGGCACTGCGGCGCCCCAGGGCACCACGCCGCGGCCGTCCGGGTTGTAGGTATCGCCTAGCGGCGCCCAGGAATAGTCGGCGGTGGCGCCCGCAGCTTGCGCGCCGAGCGCGGCATAGCCGGTGCCATAGCCGGTCAGGCAGAACAGGTCGGACTGCTGCCAGGCGGACACGCCGTAGGACCAGCCGAAGGTGCCGACCGCGCAGCATGGATTGGTGATGACGTTGCTGGCCGAGCCGACCGAAAGCTTCTCTGCGGTGATCGCCCCGGCGCCGATGACCCGCGCGGTGATCCCGCCGGTCTTGATCTCGCCGCCGTAGATCTGGGTGGCGCCGCCTGGCGACCACGGCTGCGGCGTGCTGGCGTTGGGAACGGACGGACCCAGGACAACCTTTGTGAAGAACACGAAGGGGTTGACGCCAGGCGTGCCGGTGGTCGCGATGTCCGCGCCGCCGTCGTTGAGGCCGTCGATCACGAGCCGCGCGCGCGTCGTCCCGGGCGGGGCGATGCCCTTGGTCCAGGAGAACCCGTACTGGTTGATCTCAGTGCCACCCAGGATGCCGGCGACGCGGCCGCCGTACAACTCGGCGGTCACGGCGCCTGCGGTGGTCATGAACTGCAGCCGGACGCGGGCCCAGCAGCGGTGGGCGCCCAGGAAGGCGCTGGCTTCCCAGCATTCCCCGGGATTGATGGGTATCCCGCCCATCAGGTCCGGGTCCCAGACGATCACCAGGCCACCGGCGTTGTTGGCCGGGATTGTCGCGCCGGTGGTGGTTACGCCAGTGCCGAGGCCGGACAGGGCGTAGCTTGCTGGCGCGACGAAGTCGCCGGTGACCGACCCGACGATGGCCCCGGGCATGAAGTTCTGCCAGCCGAAGGCCGACACCGAGCAGCAGGAGTTGCTGACCACGTTGCTCGGCGAGGCGACGTTCAGCTTGTCGGCGCTGATCGAACCTGCGGCGATGTTGCGAGCAACGATGCTTTCGGTGGCGATCATGCCGCCGCCGATGCTGGTGATCCCGCCCGGTGCCCACGGGCTCGCCTGAGTCGCCCCAGGGACGGTCTTGCCGAGCAGGGTCCGAGTGAAGATGAGGGCGGTGTAACCGGCGCCGCCCGACTGCGAACGCACGTACAACCGCACCGATGCGGTCCCGGCGGGCGCGGCTGCGATCACCTGCACCGGGAAGAATGCCGCGAGCGTGCCGACTACGCCGGCCGGCGCGTCGGCCTGGCCGCCGACGACAGCCGAGGCGGGGCTTTGTGCGAACAGGGTTCCGTTGGCATCGTAGAACGCGATGAAGATCCAGCCATTGACGCCCAAGGGCCGGATCATCGCCTGCGCTTCCAGGGTGTCTCCCGGCGCGCAGGCAAATGGCTTGGTGACCGCGTCGTTGATGGCGCCGGACGCCGCGTAGAAGCCCTCGATGATCCCGGCGCCGTCCGCCGTGGCATAGGCGGTGCGCGACGAGGCGCAGCTCAGGATCGTGCAGGAGCTTCCCGCGCTGTAGTTCGGCTGCCATCCTTCGGAGCTGATCGCCAGGCAGCTGTTGGTGATGACGTTGCTGCTGTTGCCGACCGCGAGTTCGCGGGCCGTGATCTGGTTGGCTGCGATGCTGCGGGCCAGGATCGTGTTGGTCTGGATGACCCCGCCGCTGACGCTGGTGATGCCGCCGGGCACCCAGGTCTGCGGCTGCGACAGCGCCATCGGCACCGGCGAGGAGCTGCCGAGCTGCGCCCGGCTGAAGAACACGTAAGGGTTCTGCCCCGTCGGCAACGCGCCCATGTAGGCCATGCCGGCGGCGCCGTCGTTGACGCCATAGATGACCATGCGGGCCATGGCGGCGCCTGCCGGGACCACGCCCTTCGTCCAGCAGAGCATGTATGCCGCCAGCGCAGTGCCGCCGGCGCCGCCGCGCTGGGACGGGCCGTTAAGCTCGGCGCCGGGCATGTAGATGCCGTTAGAGTCGAAGAACTGGATGGAGATGAAGGTTGAACAGCGGTGGGCGCCAACCCGGGCCTGCGCTTCGACCCAAGTGCCCGGTTCGACCGAAACGCCGACCGCCGTGGCACTTGGCTGCCAAAAGGCATAGATGTTCTGGTTGATCGCCAGGTTGCCGGCGGCGGTGACGAAGCCGGTGCCCTCGCCGGCCAGGCTGAAGCTCGGATTGCCGAAGCCGCTGGCGACCGGGATCGAGCCGCCGAAGATCCAGCCGTCGGTGGCCAGCACGCAGGACGGGTTCCAGATCACGTTGGCCGGCGAGCCGATCGCAAGGTTCTCGGCGGTGACCGCGCCGGCGGCCAACTCGCGGGTGGTTATGGTGTCCGCGACCAGGTTCCGCGCCACGATCGTGTTGGTCGCGATCAGCCCGCCTGTGACCTGGGTCACACCGCCCGGCGTCCAGGGGAGCAGGTCCGTGGCGTTCGGGACGGTCTTGCCGAGCAGCGTGCGGGTGACAAAGGAGCCGATGTTGGCCGGCCCCGCGCTCGGATTGGAGAAGCGCAGCAGCAGGCTGAGGCGGACGGTGCCGGGCGGGATCGTCACCCGCACGCCGATGGTCTGCCACTTGTCGAGCGTCCTGCCGTCGGCCGGCGGCACGAAGGTGGTGGCGGCCGTGCGCGGGCTGATGGTGCCGGCGCCGTTCGCGTCGCACCCGAGCACGAACACTTGCAGGCAGCCGCCGAACGGGATGAAGGTCGCCTGGGCTTCCCATGTTTCGCCGGGGGTGCAGGGGATCGCGCAGTCGTAGAACCGGCCCGTGCCGGTGCCGCCTTGCGCCAGCCACACGTCCCGGGTGTCGGTCCCCGACCCTGCGGCGCCGAGCACCCCGGCGTTGACCCGCACGGCGCCGAGGCCATCCAGGCTGTACAGCGCCTGGTCGGCGGTGCCGATCACCGGGATCGCGCTGGCGCCTGCGCCGATGCCCCAGCCGTCCATCCCGAAGGCGAAGCATGAGTTGGCGATGGAGTTGTTGATCGAGCCGACGCTGAGCTTCGCCGTGGTCACGGCGCCAGAGGCGATGTTGGCAGCCTGCACCAGGTCGGCGCCGATCATCCTCGCAGCCAGCTCGCCCGCCTTGATCTTCGGCGCGGTGATCGCGTCGTTGGAGATCTGCACGCTTGAGATCTGGCCGCTAAGCGCATCGAGCGCGGCGCTGTTCGCCGCCGCCAGCACCCCTTGGATGTTGCCGCCTGCCAGATTCAGGACCACGCCGGCCGCGGCGAGCAGGTTGCCGACGAGCTGGCTGGTCGGGATCGTGCCGCTGATCCGGTTGGACGAGATACCGGGAATGATGTTGCCCAAGCTGTCCACGTCCACGATCTTGGTCGCGGCCAGGGTGCCCAGCAGCTTGGCGGTGCTGACGCCGCGGACGACATTGCCGGTGACCGGATCGACGTCGAAGATCTGCCCGGCCGACATTTGGGCGTTGGAGATCGTGCCGGTGACCTTGTCGCCGATCAGGCTTGCGATCTGGCTGCTGGTGATCGAGCTTGCGGCCAGCCCGGCGAGCAGGGCGTTGGTCTGATCCTGGGTCAGCGTGCCCTGGATCTGCACCTGGTTGATGGCGCCGATCTGCGCCGCCGTCAGCTTGCCGGTGCTGTCGGGGATCAGCGGGATGAACCTCACCCATTGCTGGTGCGTCGCGTCCCAGGAGTAGAGCTGCTGATCGGTGGTGTTGAAGACCAGCTGGCCTTCCTTGGTGCCGGGCTGGCTCAGGTCGGTCACGAGCGTCGGCGCGCCGCCGAGCAGCGCCTGCGCATAGGAGGCGGTGTTGCGGATACCTTCTTCCAGGTTGTCGGTCAGGTAGAAGGTGGTCAGCGCCTTGACCGGCCCGGCGAAGGGACCCTGCACCAGCGTCGTGTTGACCGCCCTGATCCAGTAGGCCCACGCCTTGTCCGGGCCGAGCACGTCGCCGCTGTCGTGGTAGGTGGTCCCGCCGAATGTCGCGAGCAGCGTGGCACCGTTCTGCCCCGGCGAGCCGGTGGGAAAGTATGTGTCGAAGGGGTAGGGGTGCTGGCCGTTGCTGATGCCCGGAGCCCGCCAGAGTTCCCAGTGCAGGAAGTCGCGCGCGGTCGAAGGGTGGACGCTCAGGTCCACCGCCATCGCCGTGCCCTGCGCGGTGAGGCCGGTCACCGCGGGCGGCGGGTCGGCCATGCCGTCCACCAGCACGTCGGTGGAGTCCACCCAGGCGCTGCTCCTGCCGTCACGGCCCACTGAGCGGACCGAGAACACGTAGTCGCCGAGCGCCAGGTTGTCGAAGTCGTGGTTGGCGGTGATGTCGCTCTCGATGCGCTGGTCGGGGCCAGCGGCGCGATACTGCTGCCCGACGACGCGGGGGTCGTTGGCCGGGGTGCAGCTGACCGTGACCCGCACGAGGGTGGTGGTGCCGACGCCTGCCATGTAGTCGCGAGCGGTAACATTGGTCGGCGGCGGCATCGGCGTCGCCAGCAGCTGGCCGAGCACCGAGTAGGGGGTGGGGTCGAACTGGATGCCGTATTCGATCCGGGCATACTTGTTGGGATCGTGGTTGATCCCGATCACCGCAAAGGTGCCGCGCTGCGTTTCGGTCAGACCGAGGATGCGGAACTGGCGCGCGACGACCGGCAGCGTGGCGTCGCCCCCGCTGTCGGCGGAGCCGGTCGGCGCCTCGCCCGTCGCGTGGCCCGGGTTGCCGATGCTGGACAGCACCCAGGAGGCGTGCACGTCCGGCGGCTGGCTGAAGGCCTGGCCCATCGAGACGATGGAGTTGCCGCTGTTGCCGCCGGGATAGACGGTGATGCTGTTGACGCCGCGTATCTCGACCGTGCCGTCCGGCAAGGTGAGCGCCAAGGTGTAGTAGAGCTGCGGCGACCAGGGGATGATCCGGTCGAGATAGATCTTGGCCAGCTCGGAGCCGGGGCCGCACCGGCCGCCCATGACCTGTCCGACGAAGGCCGGGTCGGTGAGCAGGACCACGTCTCCCGGCCGCACCCGCAGGTGCTCCATGGACGTCTTGCAATTGACCGTCTCGTTCTGGGTTTGCTCGGTGTCGAGCAGCCACTTGCCCAGGCGGTGGGCGAGGCCCCGGCTGGTGCAGCCGAAGGCGTGGATGTCGGTCGTCACCTGGCCGAAGGTGACGACGCGGGCGAAGTCCTCCACCACTTCGATGGACGTCTTGTAGGAGCTTGCCGGGTCCTGCCAGGCGACGCGGGCGACGGTGTGCCGCGTTTTCAGCGAGGTGCCCTCGTATTCGAAGGTGCCGTCGATGACGTTCCCCGGGTTCATCAGCGAGGACGGCATGCATGGCATGTCGGCCGTCACCACCACGCGCCCGGCGCCCCAGTAGCACATGCCGCGGAACGCCGAGACCAACGACTGCAGGACGCGGTAGGCGTCGTCCTGCGTGGACATCACGACGTTCAGCTCGTAGCGCAGCTCCGTGAGGTCGTTGCCGTCGGCGTCCTTGTAGCCGGCGGGCACCAGGCCGTCGCAGTATTGGGAGATCGGGAACAGGTCGTAGCGCGTCGCGGCCAGCGCCGACGGCGGCAGGCCCATGCCATACCGGGCGCTTTGGAACATGTCGTACAGGCACCAGGCGGGATTGGAGGTGACCGCCGGCTTCCACGACGCGCCGTCCCAGGTGCCCATGGACGTGCCCGGGCCGGTGGTGGCGTAGGTATGGCCCACGGGATCATAGTTGAGCGGCACCTGGCAGAGCAGGCCGTCGATCTCGTATTCCCGGGTCGGGACGTTGCCGTTGAACCCGGATGCGTCCACCGTCAGGAAGATCGCAGCCGTGTTCGCATACATGATCTGGTGCTCTGTGATCAGAGTCACCTCATCGAAGAAGGTCTCGCTGTGGGTGGCGCTGTCCGCATCGTCCACCGTCACCCGCGTCATGCGGATGTCCCAGGTCGAGGGCCGGGTGGCGTCGGTCGCCCCGGGCAGCCCGAAGCGGTAGGACCGCTGATAGGGCGACGTGCATTTCTGGCCGCTGAGATGCTCGGTGGCGACCCGGATCCAGTTGCCGCCGGGCTGGCGGACGTCGAAAAGGTAGTCGAGGTCCGGACCCGCCTCCAAATTGCCGTTCGTGGTGTTCTGCTTGACCAGCTCCGGCAGGCGGACCGTGACCCGCGCCGCCGTCGCGGTCGGGCTGTTCACCGTGACCGTCTTCGGCGCCAGCTGCAGGACCTGGAACGGCAGCCCAAGCTCCGGCGCCAGGGTCTGCTCCACCGCCGGGTAGCCCGGCACCACGGCCTGGTCCGGGTAGCCCAGGCGCACCTCCCAGGTCACGCCTTGGAAATTATAGCTGCCGTCCGCGGCCATGAGCGGCGTGCCGTTGAAGAAGATCGACTTCGCCCCGTCCACCAGCCCGCCGATCGGCCCCTCGGACAGCAGGTCCACCACCCGGATCACCGCCTTGGACCGGAGGGTGTTCGGGGCCTCGCTGGCGCCGCTGGAGCCGCCGCCCTTGCCCCCGCCGCCGGAGCCGACCGCGCCGCTGCCGCCCTCGATGGAGGTCAGGATGATGTCCGACCCGTCCGGGTTGGTCGGAGGCGAATAGTCCTCGGCCGAGAACCCGAAGGACGCCACGACCGAGCCGACGCGCTGGCGGCCATAGACCACCGGGACCGGCGATCCCTCGGTGACCGAGTTCATCTGCCCCGACAGGCCGAAGCTCGCTTTGGGATCTGTGGTGTTCGAGTTGTTCTTCGGCTGCGGCGACATCAGCTGGGAAATGCCCGCCAGCAGCATGCTCGCGCCGAACATGGCGATGGTGCCGAAGGAGACGCCGAGCGCGGAGGTGGCGGCCATGGCCCCGGCAATCGAGCCGCCGGCGGTGAAGGGCGCGGCGACGATGGCCGCGATAATGATCACCGCGCCCAGGATCGCCTTGCCGGTGCCGCCGTTCTTGGCGCCGGCGGCGCGGGGCAGGAAGTGTATCTCTCCTGCCCGGCCGATCTTGAGGTTCAGCATGCCCTCGCTGAGCGGCAGCCCGTCCTTCACGGTGCCGCGGATGACCCGGTAGTGACCGTCCTGGAAGTGCTCGCGGAAGCCGGGGTGCAGCGAGCAGAGTGCGTGCGCCGCTTCCGCCGCGCTGGTCACCCCCAGCTCGTGCCGGCGTCCGAAGCGCTTGGCCAGCGCACCGTGCAGCACCACCGTGGTGGTGGGGTCTTGGCGCCCGGCGATCTTCCAATCGGCCGGGTTGGAATTATGCAGATTATGCATCCTGGTGCCGGAGCCAGAGCCGGACGTGCTTGGCCCAGCCGAGGATGGGCTCCTCGCGGGACAGCCGGCCTTCCAGGTTGTTCAGCAGCAGGCCGCCGCCGACATAGATCCCGCCGTGGTTGGCGACATCCTTCGAGCGGAACTGGATCAGCGCGACGTCCCCCAAGCGCGGGTCCTCGCGGTTGGCCAGAACGAAGCCGGCCTCGCTGAAGTGCTGGGCGTAAAGGTCCTTGCCTGCCTTCCACCACTCGTCGTCCCGTGGGAAGTCCGGGATCAGCAGCCCGCGCTCCAGCCGGAACCAGTCGCGGATGAGGGCACCGCAGTCGCCGCGGCCGTCGGTTCCGGACGGCCCGTGGCGGAACTCCCGGCCAAGCAGGGGCGGAGGCGTCAGGCTGTCGCCCCAGAAGAAAGGGCGGGAGGCGACGGTGCCGTCGCTCATCACCAGGCCCCACGGCAGATCCATGGACCGCTGGGAGGCGATGTCGTGCGCGCTCGGTCCTGCGGGCCCGTCGGGGTGGCTGTGCACGACAGCCAGCAGTTCGCCCGCTATCTGCAGCTCGTCGCAGGCCCGGGAGCAGTCGAACTGCCGCCGCTTGTCTTCGGCGAAGTTGTCGAGCGGCAGGTAGCCGTGCGGCGTCACCGCGCCGCAGCTTTCCTCCGGGTAGCGCCGGATCGCATCCTGCTGGATCGCGTCGAGGACGGCGGGGGCGAACATCAGATGCCCTGCGCCTGGGCGACGCCCGGGAAGCCTGCGAATGGCAGCGGTGCCACCTTGCCGTAGCGGGCGAGGCAGCCGGACAGCTTGTGGCTGCACCTGTCGTTCTGGATGCCGGAAACGGGCGCGTCGAACGCGTCGAAGGTGCTGTTCCCAGCATACGGGCATGTGCCGTAGTAGAGCTGGCCGTTCGAATAAGTGCGGTAGGTGTTGCTGCAAGCGTCGCGCAGCACCTGGCGGCGCGGCAGGCGCACCCCTTGCTGATCGAAGGCTGCCGCCAGCTCAAACTCGACGAAGGCCTTCGTTTGGGCGCTCTTGCGATCGATCCGGAACACGTCCGGATCGAAAACGGCCGTCGGGTCGGCCTGCGGCTGGCCGTCGAGGAACTTGGCGAACGTCCGCAGGCGCGTGACCTGCGCGCCGAGCAGGTCGCCGAACTGGTAGGTGAGCCCGGCCGCCAGGCCGTTGAGGGCGGCGATGCGCAGCTTCGGCTGCGGCAGCTTGCCTTGCCCGTTCCACTCGAAGCCGGTGGCCTCGATCGGGATCGGCTGATACGGCACGCCGTTGAAGCGGACGAGGTCTCCATTCAGGGTGCCGGCGACGAAGTTGAGCACGTCCCCTTGGCCGGGCTGGCCGTAGATGTTCGTCAGCATCGTCGTGTCGAGCGAATACAGCTCGACCAACGCGTCCGGCGTCAGGCTTTGGGCTTCGCGGATGTGCTGGGTGCTCATGCAGGCACCGCGCGACGGTTTGGTTCCCGCGGCGAGGGCAGCTAGGATTGACCGATGGAGGGCATGCCGGAGCCGACGACGAGGATGCGCGAGCGCTTCTGGGCCTGGGTGTTGACCCGGCCGCTACGGGTGCAGGTGGTGGCCGGGCAGTTCCCGCCGTGGCAACTTTACCTGATGCGGCACACAGGCCGGCGCGTGGTCGTCGTGGGCTACAGCGAGGAAGATGACCCCGCGGCGCCCGTGCTGATGATCGTGGTCGTGCTGGCCCACCTCAACCTGCTGCCGGAGGATGTCCACGTGGGCGGCGTGCCTCCGGACGCCCTTGAGCCCTGCGCGGTGCCCACCGTGCACGAGCTGGCGGCCATGGCGCTGCCCCGCAGCGCCAGCGTGCATTAGGCCGGGATCAGCCCAGGTCGAACCGCTCGACGAAGGTGGCGGAGAATGAGTCGTAGCCGCCGGCCGGCTGGCCCCGGCGGAACACCTTGCAGTCCCAAGCCCTGGGATACTGGTCGCGCGGCAGTCGGTAAAGGAATGCCCTGCCGACGTGGGCGACAAGGAAGCTTTCCAGGTAGCCGGCATTGTCGATGGACAGCTCGGTCCAGTGGAGGTTCCAGGTGCGCACGACCGCGTTGAGGCCGTCCGGCGCCGTTTGGCGGTAGCCGTCCCCGAACTGGTTCTCGATCAGCCGCACGGCGAAGTCGAGGTCGGAGCCGGTCGAGGGCCCTTGGCTCAGGTTCAACGTCTCCATCAGTAGAGGCTCCCGCCAGGCCGCTTCTCATCCGCGATCACCGAAACCACGCTCTGCCGCACGGTCTCGCTCAGCTGCTTCTGCATCGACGCCACCGCGGCCGGGTCCATCTTGCCGTTGCTGGAGCTGCCGCCGCCGCCGTTGACGGTGATCGGGGCATGGACCGTGATGGTGTGGCCGCCGCCGCCACCGCCGCCACCGCCTGTTGCGACGCCCATGTCGCCGTTCGGCATGCGGCGCAGCGGCAGCAGCGCCTCGTTGCCGGCCTCGCCGGCGACGTTCGCCTCGCCGCCGGCGCTGAAGAACCGGGTGGGCCGGTCGAGCACCCCGCCGCTGGCGAACATGCGGACGCCGCCGACGAAGGCGTTCCCCGCGGCGTTTACCATCGGCGCGCCGGCGCTGAAGCTGGAGAAGCCTGACCCGCCGGCGCCGCCGAACGGGTCGCTGCCGACGCCCGCGCCCGAGAAGGGGTCGCTGCCGGCGCCGGGGACGCCGCTTGCCATGCCGGTGGCTTTGCTGCCGAGCTGGAGCAGGCTGGACAGCCAGTCGCCGCCGGCGTCCATCAGCGGCTTCTCAGCCATCTTCAGCAGCATCTGCGCCCAGGCCATGGTGACGGAGGCGGCGACGTCCTTCAGCTTGCCGGTGCCGGTGATCAGCGAGTTGACGCCCTCCATGCCGGTCGAGCCCATCGATGAGAAGCCGGAGCGCAGCTCCTGCACCCGGGCGGTGGTTTCCTTCAGGTTCTGGTTCACGTCCTGCTGCTTGACGAAGGCGTCACGCTCCGACTGCGGGGCGTTGCTATAGGTGTTGTCGAGGTCCTGCTGCGTTTTCACTTTTGCCTGGGCGCGGTCGCGCGCTTCCTGGCTGGCGAACAGCATGGAGTTGTCGGTTTCCTGCAGCTGGTTGCTGTCGCGCGAGCCGCGCATGTTCTGCTCGATCGCCGCCCCCTGCTGGATCGAGCGGTCCTTTTGCAGCTGGGCGTAGCGCTCCTCCTGCTGGGACAAGCTCAGGTTCTTCTCGCGCGCTTCCTGCTCGACCTTCATCTTGTCGGTCAGCTCGCCGATCGCCTTGCCGCCGGCGGCGTAAGCCGCAGACAAGCGCGAGTTGCTTTCGATGGACTGGTCCGTGGAGGCCTGGGACGCGGCGAACTCGGTCTGCAGGCCTTGCTGGGTTTGGCGGATCGCAAGCGAGGACCTGAGCGCGGCGTTCGGGTCGATGGTGTCGTAGCTGCCCTGGCGCGCGATCGTCGCGTCGGCGGTGCGGCCCTCACGGGTGGCCCGCATGGCAGCCTGGCCACCTTGATACTGCACGTCCGAGCCAGCCTGCAGGTCCTGCCTTTGACCCTCGATGGTTGCGTCGTGTTGGTCGCCCAGGCCCTGGGCATAGCGGTTCGTGCCGGGGCTCATGTTCCCGGCGCCCGCAGGGAGGTTGCCCGCGCCGCTCGGGCCGCCGGCGCGGAATTTATTGTAGTAGTCCGTGAGGCTGGTCCGGCCGTCGTCGGGGTTGGCAGTCCCTCCTGACGCGACCCATTTCGCCATCCCACCGGAGCCGCCCAGGTGCGCTTCAGCGCGCAGCCCGTCGCGGTCGTATGCGGACGCGCCCGGGGTCTGGTCGATGTGCTGGTCGATGTCGGCGATGTGCGCCCCGAAAGCGGCGTGTTGCGCCCCCGGGCTCGCCAGAAAGTCCGGGAGCGTCTTGACCTCGGGGAAGCCCGGGACATCGAACGTGCCGCGCCACTGGTTTGCCTTCAGGTTCTCGCCGCTCACGGGGTGGTACATGCCGAGCGCCGGGTCCGACAGCCGCTCGCTGCCGAACTGGTAGGTCCCGGCGTAACCGCGGCTGTTCACGATGCCGGCGTTGCCGCTGCTCTCGGACAGGCCCATGCGTTGTGCGAAAGAGTCGATGCTGCTCCCGGCAGCCGCGCCGCCCAGGGCCCGGGCCGCCGGGCCATTGGGCGTGGCGCCGTAGCTGCTTTGTGCGAAGCCGCTTTCCAAGGACGTGTCCGGGTTCACCGGCGCGCCGTTCAGGCCGTTGTCCCTGGCAAACCGCATCGCTGGCTGCAGCGCCCGCGCCCGTGCCTGCTGGTCGCGCGGCAGGGCGCGGATCGACCGCTCATCCATCGCGCCCTGCGAGGCGTCGCGGCCCAGGCTGAACGCCTTCGCCTCCGCATTCAGCTCGGCGATGGCGTTCTTCAGGGCCTTGGTGCGCTCGATCTCCGCCTGGATGGTCTCCAGCCGGCCGCCGTTGTCCTTCGCATCGGCGACGCGAGCTTGGGCGATGGCCTCCCGGTAGGACTTCTCGACCTCCAGCTCGCGGTTCATCTGCGCCTGGGTGGCCACGCTCTGGGTTTGGAAGCTCGATGCGGCCTGGGCGTCCTGCAGCTCCTGCTTGGCTGCCAGGGAGGTGTTCTGCGCGCCTTCGATGGCCTGGTTACCGAGCTTGCCGGCGAGGCCAGCGCTGCGGGCACTCTGTTGGTCGGGCGTCAGCTTGAGGCGCGCGGTCTCGTCCTTGACCTGCATATCAATGGTCGCCTGGTAGCGCGAACTGGCGATGTCGCTCAGGCTGCTGCTCGCGCTGCCGCCACTGGAGCCGATGCGCTGCTGATCGAGGGTGTTCTGGCGGTCCTGCTCGGCGATCGCCTTCGACGCTTGCAGGAAGCGATCGGCCTGGACCTGTTTCAGCGCCTCCTCGGCCCGGCGCACCGCCTCGGCCTCGCGGCTGGTCTCTTGGAGGGCCTTGTTGTAGGCCTGCTGATAGGTCGCGAGGTCCTCGGCCCCGGTCGGACCAACGCTGGCGCTGCCAGCTTGCTGGTAGGTATTCAGCTGGCGCAAGCTGGACTGCTGATTGAACTGCCGGTCCGACGCCTTGCTGTTCGCCGCGTCGCTCTCGTTGAAGTCCCGCACGAGCTGCGGCGACATGTTGCCGCCGCCGCTCTTCGCGGGATCGAGCATGTCGGACAGGCTCTGGCCCTCCAGCAGGCGAGTGTCGCCGCCGCGCTGCCCGGCGAAGGCTGCGAAGGCTCGCGCCTTGCCCTGGTCTCCCAGGCTCATCGACGCGAGGGATGCTTCCAGATCCGCCTGGTCCACCGCAGCGCCACCGGGCCGGAAGGCGTTGCGCTGCTGCGCCTGCACCTGGGAGCGCCGGAAGCGCAGCTCCTGGGCTGCGTCATTGCCGTATGATGCGAAGGCCCCGAGCGCTTCGGCGCCGGCCGCATCGGCAGTGCCCGTGCCGGGCGCCGGGGCTCGGTCGCCTGTGTTATCGGTGACGGGTCCGCCGTCGCTCGCCTGCCTCCCGAACAGCTTCAGGGTGTCGCGCGACTGCTGGAACCGCTGCAGCGAGGTGTCGCCGAAACCCGCGAGCGTGGCGGCATCGCCGACGCTGTTCAGCGCGTTCGGCCTGACGACCGGCGGCGGCTTCTGCATCGCGCCGAACAGGCCAGCGACCTCCTTGCCCTGGCCGCGGATCATCGCCAGCGCGCGGCCACCGATGCCGGTCGCGTTGTTGCTCTCCTCAATGGTGTCCTCGGCGATTTGGCGGTTGTTGCGCGCGAGGTTGCCGTCTTCGGTGTTGTAGTAGAGCCGTCCCAGCAGCGTGTCGCCGAGCATGCCGTTCCGGGCGGTGAGGTCGGGCCTGCGGGCGTTCCGCTTCGCCAGGTCCTGCGCCTGATGGTACTCCGGCGGCTTCTCGAAGTTGGGGTCGGGCGTCATGTCCGTGGCGGCGAGCTGGTCACCGAGGGCGATGCGGCCCTCGCGGGTGCTGCGGCCGTCGCGCAAGAAGGCACTGCCCTCTGGAGCCAGGTGGCGCAAGGACTTCTCGTCTTCCTCGCTGATGCCGCCCTTCAACCGGCTGTTGGACGCGGTATCGAGGCCGCGGTAGCGGGTTTGCAGGTCCTGGTAGTGCTGCTGCGTCAGGTCTTCCGTCCGCGCGCGCTGGCGGATGTTGGTGTCAACCCGGTCGTTCTCGGCGTTGCTGGCCGAAGCGCGCTGGTCCTCGTGCCGCTGCTGGATCGGCACGTAGTTGGGGCTGAGCACCTTGCCCAGTGAGTCGGGATCCAGGGTGCCAAGCAGGGCCTGGGCGTCGCGGGTCCGCTTGGCGTTGTCCGCCACCTTGCTGAAGCCGTCGGCGACCCGGCGCAGCAGCACGTCGGCTTGGTCAAGGCCGAGGTCGCGCACGCTGATGCCGTATTCGCTCATGACGCGGCGGAGCTGGGCGCCGGCAGAGGTTTGGTTTTCGATCGCCAGCGTCATCCGCTGCAGGCTCTGCGCCTGCTGCTCGGTGGTGAAGCCGAGCTGTCCGGCCGCCTGGTTATAGGCATCGAGGCCGCGCGCCGTGGTTCCGAAGGCGCGCCCGAGCGCGTCCACCTTCTGGGCGGCGGCGTCCCAGCTCTTCAGGCTCTGCGTGCTGCCGTCGAAGGCGCCCTTGGCCGCCTGCATCTGGGCCATCAGCGTCGCGAACGACGCGACCGTTTGATCGAGCGTCTTGGTGAGCTGCTGGGTTTGGTCGGACAGGCCGCCCAGCCCGTGCTGGGTGTCGAGCGCCTGCCGCTCCAGCCCGCGCGTCGCCGTGGCCGCGCTGTCGGCGCTGCCGCGGAACTTGTCGAGGTTCGACGACGCAGTCTGCGCCTGCGTGCTGTCGATCGTCAGCCCAAGGGAGGCGATGTCCTGCGCCACGGCCTAAATCCCTTTGTCAGACGAAACACGCAGGAAGGTCGCGTCAAGCGCGCGCAGCGTGGTCAGCTCCCAGTCCGCCAGCCGCACGTCGGCTAGATCGGCCCAGGCGCGCCACTCAACGGACGGGATGGGCAGCATCATGCCCTCCGGTCCGAACGGACGGCCCTGGGCAGCTTCCCAGAACCAGGCGTACAAGTAGCCAAGCTCCTGCGGCGGCGTGACGTAGTCGCGGTCCTCGGGGTGCGGCTTGCCCGTTTGCCGGCGGTAGGACACGAAGGCGTCGGCGAGCGTCCCCCCTTCCGGGAGGGGCTTCATGCGACGGAAGTCCCCCTCGGCCCACCACACCAGCCGCTTTATGAGTTTGGGAGGAAGTTGCCGTCGCCCTGGCAGAAGCCCCACGCCTGGGTTTGCAGCCAGTCCCACCGCTTGTCCGCCCAGAATAGCCGCGCGTTGGCGTCGGAGAACGGGAACGGCTTGGCGTCGATCAGGTCGAAGGTCCAGCCGCGGGTGACGGCGACCAGCAGGTCGAAGCGCTCGCGGGCAAAGTCGTCGTCCGACATCTTGATGCCGCGGGCGGCGATGTCGGTCCGGCGCTGCTGCAGCTGGCGGCTGACCGCCTTGGATGTCGCGCAGTTGGGGCCGAGCAGGGTGATGGTGACCGGAGTGCCGTCGTCGCGCAGCATCGGCACGCCGGAGCGCGGGTGCAGGATCGTCATCGGCACGCCGGCTTCTGAGCGGACGCTGGT